>JBEKED010000021.1:0-20473 GCA_050014035.1 Terriglobales bacterium | reverse complement strand
ATCATGCTGAAGCCTTCCTGCATCGACGTATGCTTGAAGAGTTGGTTGAGCACGATCTGTGGTTCGGCTCCGCGCTTCAGTTCGATCACGATGCGCATGCCGTCGCGATCGCTTTCGTCGCGAATGTCGGAGATATCTTCTATCGTCTTCTCATTAACGAGATCGGCCATGCGCTCAATCAGCCGAGCCTTGTTTACCTGATACGGAATCTCGGTGACGATGATCGCCTGCTTGTCTTTGTTGATGTTCTCGATGGCGGCGCGTGCCCGCATCATGAAGCGTCCGCGGCCGGTGCGGTAAGCTTCGAAGATTCCAGCGCGACCGTGAATGATGGCCGCCGTTGGAAAGTCCGGTCCCTGCACGAATTTCAGAATTTCCGGCAACTGCGCCGCTGGGTTGTTCACCAGCGTAATCGTGGCATCGACAATCTCGGTGAGATTGTGCGGCGGAATCTTGGTCGCCATGCCGACGGCAATGCCGTCGGAGCCATTGACCAGCAAATTCGGAAAACGCGCTGGCAAGACCGCGGGCTGTGTCTCCGTGCCATCGTAGTTCGGGTAAAAATCGACCGCTTCCTTATCGAGGTCTTCGAGCAGCGCCGTGGAGACGCGGGTCAAACGCGCTTCGGTATAACGATCCGCTGCCGGAGGATCGCCATCGACCGAGCCAAAGTTTCCCTGGCCATCGACCAGCGGAGCGCGCATGGCGAACGGCTGCGCCAGACGCACCAAGGCGTCGTACACCGCGAGGTTGCCATGCGGATGATACTTGCCCATCACTTCGCCGACGATGCGGGCGCATTTACGCGTAGCGCCGCCGGGGCGAAGGCCCATTTGCTGCATGGTGTAGAGAATGCGGCGATGCACCGGCTTTAGTCCGTCGCGTACGTCGGGCAGCGCGCGGCCGATAATCACCGACAGGGAATAGTCGAGATACGACCGCTTCATCTCCTCTTCAATGTTGACGGGCTGCATGTTGAGCGCGCCCGGTCCGGTGGGACCGTCGCCGCCAGGGGGAGGAGTTAAAGGAAGCTCGGGGTTTTGCGGATCGTCAGCCATGAAATTAGCTCTCAGCTCTCAGTCGTCAGCTCTTAGTAAAAGCTGTGTGGTGAAGGGCTTTGCCCGGTCTGGCGGAGCGGAGCTCCGCCACCACACAAATCTTCCTAAGTTGTTGTATTTACGGGCATTATATGACGGAATCTACTCAGCAATTATACCACGGTCAAGTCGCTGGAGTGGGGCGAAACGTTGGCTTCTTAGGCTCTGCGCAGGGTCAGCAGCGTGATCTCCGGAGGCACTCCAATGCGCACGGGGAATCCAAATGTTCCAAGGCCGCGGTTCACGTAGAGCGCGGCTTTTTGCAATCCATTATTCGCCGACCGGGCGCCGGTATTCGTTGGAATCGGCAGCCGATAGAGCCCCGCCACAAACGGTGAGATCAGGCGCGCCGGGCTGACGCTGTGATCCACAATTTCAAACTTTACCTGTCCACCATGCGTGTGCCCGGCGAGACTCAGTTCGATCCCCAGTTCAGCCGCACGGTGAAACGAATTCGGATTGTGCGAGAGCAGAATATTCGGCATGTCGCGGCGGATCAGGTGTTCGATCTCCTGCAGCATCGGGCCGGTGCGCTCGCCGCTGGTCATGTGGTCGCGCTGGTAATCGACGCCCAGCAAATTGAAATGGGCTCCGTTATGCTCGATGACTTCGCTCCGGGCGCGCAGCAACCGCATGCCCTTTTCGCGGAAGAGGCGTTCCGCTTCATCTTCCACGCCTGCATAAATTTCGTGATTGCCATTGCATCCCCAAACGCCGAGCGGAGCCCGCAGCCGACTCAACTCGGCAATGCAGGTGTCCAGCGGATCGCCTTCACCGCTGACGAAGTCTCCCGTAACAAAAGAAATGTCGGACTGAAGCGAGTTCGCCATGTCGACTGCGCGGGCGATTTCATGCGGAGGCATGTAGTCGCCAATGTGGATGTCGCTTAGCTGAGCTATGCGCAGGCCATCCAGTTCCGGAGGGAGATTCGCGACCGGCACGTCGACGCGCTCGATCGTATAGCGTAGGCGACCGGCGGCAAATCCATAAGTAGCGGCAAGGAAGGGGAAGCCTCCAGCCAGAACGGCCGCGTACTTAAAAAATGTGCGGCGCGAGGGGCTGACCTGTCCCGTTACCGCTCCAGAGTGAGGCAGAAGCCGGGCCGCGATGTTCGTGACCCACTCGATCGCACCCACCGATTCAATCGCCAGGAATCCAAAAAATGAAGCGACTAGCCACAAGCGAGCAAACGTGGTGAACGCTTTGCCGAGGTTAAAACTGCCCAAGCTAATGCGCGAGACGCCATGGCCCAGCAGCGGATCGAGCAGCGTCGCCAGCAGAGCGGCGGCCAGTGCGATCAATCCGGCATGAAGGCCGAAACGCCAGTTGGCATTTGAGAGCGAACCAATCCACGCCCACGCGCGCAAGAACCAGAAGCGCTGGACGGCGTACATGGCTAAGAGAAACAGGGCGAAGAAAAGAACACGGATAAGAATCAGGGCAATGCTCCAAATCCTGCTTCAACCTTAGATGCGCCACCGGAGGGACTTGACTCACGAAGCGCATGAGAGACGCGTCTGTTGCGGTCGAGACGGGTGTAGGGGGCCTTCGACTCCGCGGGAACTTCACTTCGTGAAGTTCCGGCTCCGCTCAGGATGACAGGTGTTGCTGCGCGCGCAAGGCGGCAACACGCTCGCGCGCATTCTGCAGCGCGCGCTTCACGTGGCGAGGCGCTGTGCCGCCGGGTACGTCGTGCAGCGTCAGCACCTCGGTGAGTCCGAGGCAGGAGGGGAAGCCCGCATCAAAGCTGGGATGGATTGCCTGCAGATCGGCGAGGGGAAGTTTTTGCAGATCGCATCCGCGCTCGACGGCCAAGGCAACGGCTTTGCCGACCGCCTCGTGAGCCAAGCGCGAGGGGACTCCGCGCTCGACGAGATATGCGGCCGCGGCCCACGCGTTCATGAAGCCCGAACCTGCCGCCTGATTCATTTTGGCGTCGTTGAATTCAACCGTGTTCATGAATCCGGTTACCAGCGGCAACATGGCGAGGACCGCGTCGGAGGCGTTGAACAACGGCTCTTGCGTTTCCTGCAAGTCTTTGTTGTAGGCGAGGGGCAAGCCTTTCACCAAAGTTTGCAGCGTCGTGGCGCATCCCAGCACGCGGGCGGCTTTGGCGCGTACCAGTTCCAGCAAGTCGGGATTCTTTTTCTGCGGCATGGCGCTGCTGCCGGTGGAATACGGCTCGGGCAATTCGATGAATCCGTAGGCGGAAGTCGAGAACAGAATCATTTCTTCGGCCCAGCGGCTTAGGTGGAGAGCGAGCATGGAGAGCGCATCGACGAATTCGATGACAAAATCGCGGTCGCTGGTGCCATCGATGCTGTTCGCAGTCGGGCCATCGAAGCCGAGTTCGGCGGCCATAGCTTGACGATTGATGGTAAGCGTGGCTCCGGCAACGGCGCCCGAACCCAGAGGACACAGGTTCGCGCGCTTGCGGCAATCGGCCAGGCGAGATGTGTCGCGCAGAAACATTTCAACGTACGCGAGCAGCCAATGCGCTACCAGAACGGGTTCCGCTGGTTGCAGGTGCGTGTACGCGGGCATGGCCGCAGTGCCTGCGGCGTCGGCTCGCGCTAGGATCGCCTCGATCCAGTCGGCGAGCAGAGTTTGCAGGGTATCGATGCTCTTACGCACGAAGAGGCGCAGATCGGTCGCGATCTGTTCGTTGCGGCTGCGTCCGGTGTGGAGTTTGTAGCCGGTGGCGCCGATCAGCGCGGCGAGTTGCTTTTCTACGAAGTGGTGGACGTCTTCGGCTTCGGGATCGTTCAGAAATTCTGGCGAAGATTCGGCGCGGAGGCCGATTTCTTCCAGGCCCTTCACAATTTCAGAAAGCTCTTCGGAGGAAAGTACCCCCGCGTGTTCAAGTGCGTTGGCGTGGGCGCGGCTGGCGGCGAGTTCGAAGGGCAGCAGCCGTTGATCGTAGGGAAACGACCGCTGCCATTTTTCAAATTCGGGGTCGAGCGGCTGCCGGAAGCGGCCGGACCACATCTTCATTGTGACCTCTGGAGCGCTTGTCAGCGACCGTGGTTGAAGCGAGAAAAGCAGGTCCTTCGCTTCGCTCAGGATGACAATTCAATTTCTGAATGACAATTTTATTTTTGAGACGACCATTCGTGCAATGCGCCTAAGCAATGCAACTTCATTGTGCGACCTTCACTGCGCAACTTCTGCCTTTGCCTTTACCTGCGTTTGGGCGCGGCAACGCGAGGGCAATCCCAGAATGCGAATGAACCCTTCCGCGTCTTTCTGATCATAGCTTGCGCCCATGGTGAAGGACGAGAGGTCGGTGCGGTAGAGCGAGTATTCCGACTTGCGGCTTACGATCCCGACGTTGCCTTTGTAGAGCGACAGCGTGACCGTGCCGGTAACATTTTGTTGCGTGGTTTCTACGAACGCGTCGAGAGCTTCACGCAGCGGCGTGAACCACAGGCCGAAGTAAACGAGTTCAGCATACTTGAGTGCTACGTGCTGTTTGAAGTGCAGCAGGTCGCGATCGAGGCACAGGGCTTCCAGTTCGCCGTGGGCGGTTAGCAGCAGCGTGCCGCCGGGAGTTTCATAGCAGCCGCGCGACTTGATGCCTACGAAACGGTTCTCGACTAGATCGATGCGTCCGACGGCGTTGCGTCCGCCGATTTCGTTCAGCAGTTCGACTAGCGAGACGGGATCGAGAGTTTGGCCGCCCACCGATACGGGCACGCCTTTTTCGAATCCGATTTCAACCTGCTCATCCTGGTTGGGAGCATCCTGTGGCGACTTCGTCATTTGCCATGTGTCGGCAAACGGGGCGTTGGCGGCGTCTTCGAGTTCTCCGCCTTCATGGCTCAGGTGCCAGAGATTGCGATCGCGGCTGTGAATCTTCGCCCGGCTGGCAGCTACTGGAATGCCGCGCTTCTCGGCGTAGTCGAGACAATCTTCACGCGACTTTAAATCCCATTCGCGCCACGGTGCCACCACTTTCAACTCGGGAGCGAGCGCCTGGTAGGCCATCTCGAAGCGGACTTGGTCGTTGCCTTTGCCGGTGCATCCGTGGCTGACGGCGGAGGCGCCCTCGCGCAGCGCAACTTCGACCTGATGCTTTGCGATCACGGGACGAGCTAGCGAGGTGCCGAGCAGATACTTGTTTTCGTAGACCGCTCCCGCTTTCAGCGCGGGCCAGACGTAGCCGGTCAGAAACTCTTCGCGCAGGTCTTCGACCACAACCTTGGCGGCTCCGGTTTTGTAGGCCTTGTTGACCACGGCCTCGACGTCGTCTCCCTGGCCCACGTCAGCGACCATGGCGATCACTTCGTAGGCGTAGTTCTCCTTGAGCCATGGGATGATGATGGAGGTGTCGAGACCGCCGGAGTAGGCGAGAACAATTTTTTCTTTTTTCAGCACGTCTAGTTTAGGCATGTGCGCTCCTTCCTTGGAGACCAGCCGGGAAGCGGCCCACGCCGCCGCCCAATAGCCATACGAGTATAGCTTTCTGAATGTGCAGACGGTTTTCCGCCTGATCGAAAACCACCGAGTTGACCGAGTCGATGACCTGGTCGGTAACTTCCTGGCCGCGATGCGCGGGCAGGCAGTGCATAAAGAGCGCGGTCGGCTTGGCTAGCTGCATGAGCGCGGCATTCACCTGGAAGGGGGTGAAGATTGCGGCGCGCTCTTCTGCCTCCTGTTCGTGTCCCATGCTGGCCCAAGCGTCGGTGTAGACGGCGTCGGCTCCGGCAACGGCTTTGCGCGGGTCGGTCAGGATGCGGAGGGTTGCCTTGGTTTCCGCTGCGATGGCCTTGGCCATGGTCACGATAACGGGATTGAGGGCGTAGCGTTCCGGCGTCGCAATCGAAACCTTCGCGCCTACCGAAGCGCCTGCCAGCAGGAGGGAGTGTGCCATGTTGTTGCCATCGCCCACATAAGCGAAATGAATTTTTTTGAGATCGCCGAAATGTTCCTGCAGGGTGAAGAAGTCGGCTAGCGCCTGGCAGGGGTGTTCGAGTTCGCTGAGGGCGTTGATGACTGGAACGTCCGCGTAGGTGGCCATCTCTTCGACTACAGAATGGCTGAAGGTACGCAAGACGATCAGGTCGATCCAGCGTTCGAGATTGTGGGCGATGTCGTAGAGAGACTCGCGGGCGTTGAGGCGGCTGGCTGTCTGGTCGACGAAGAAGGTACTGCCGCCAAGGCTGTCCATGCCCGCTTCGAATGTGATACGGGTGCGGAGCGAGGGCTTCTCGAAGAACATCACCATCTGCTTGCCGGCAAGCACGCCGCGGAAATCCGCCGGACGCTGCTTGAGCACCGCAGTGAGATTGAAAAGCGAAAGCATTTCGGTGGGGGCGAGATCGTGGATGGAAACGAGATCGCGCGGCGCGAGTGGCTCGGGCAGCAGGTTGGGCGGGATGATCTTCGACAAGCTCGTCGTGGAGAGATTCGTCGTTGCCATGGTGTCAGTTCTCATTGTTTCGTCAGCACTCCATTTCCAAAAATAGGGACACGGTTCGAGAGGCTATCCCCGCAAACCGTTTACGACAGCTCGCGAATACGTCGCGCGAGCGCATGCGCTTGCTTTGAACCGGTAGCAATTACCAACACGGTATCGTCGCCCGCGATGGTGCCTACGACCTCCGGCCAGTGCGAGGCGTCGAGTGCGGCGGCCACGGGCTGGGCGCTGCCGACCGTGGTCTTCACCACGAGCAAGTTCTGCGCCTCGCGGATTACGACTACGAACTGGTGGACCAGGTGCATCACCGAGGGCAGAACGCTTTCCGCGGCGAGGCTTTCATCGGCCCGGCGGTAACCCTCGGGACCTTTCACCAGCTTGAGTTCGTGGATATCGCGCGACAGCGTCGCCTGGCCCACCTTAAAGCCCTTGCGGACCAGCTGGTGCTGGAGCGAGTCCTGGCTTTCAACAGGGCCGGCGTCGAGCAGGTCGAGAATCGCTTTGTGGCGGGCTGTTTTCGACATGAATAAAAATGCAATGCAATGCATAAGTATCCATTGCGAAGAGGGGAGTGTCAAGCGCGAAATCGCAGAACGATTACCAGCGGCAGGGCCCCTTCTCGAAAAGCGCGAGAAGGGGCGCACCCCCGTGGGAACACAGTGAAACTGTGGTTAAGAACTTTGGTGCAATTTATTGCCCGATCGGGGCGGGCGGGATCTGGAAGTCTACGCCGCGGTCGTCGTTGGCCTTTTGGGTAGCCTTGAGATCGAGGTCGGCGAGCAGGATTTTGCGGGTGCGGCCCTCCGCGAAGTCAAACAGCGTGTCGCCGACGATGGCGTAGTTCAGCACATCGGATTGGTGGCCGTCCTTGAAAACGAGAACGGTGTAAGGCTGGGCGGACACGGGCTCTTGGGCTTGGACGTCAGCCTCCAGAGGTGTTTCGCTATTCCCGGCGCGTTTGATGGCAGGCATGGCAGGAAGCTGGGTGGCATCGGCTTCAACCGAATCGTCGTCGGGTTGCGGAGCGTATGGGATATAGGCTGGCTCCATGATGCCCACCGCCAGAGAGCTGTCGTTGTGGTGGCGGCGGTGGTGGTGGCCGGAGGTCTGCGGTAGATTCGGATTTGCGGGCAAGAAAAGGTTGGCGCAGCAGTTCCCCCAAACGGACCAGTTGTTGCCGAAACCAATCGAGGTGACCGAGGGCGGGACTCCATTAATGGCGCGGCCGCCGAAACCGATGGACGTGACCGACGGAGGTACTCCGTTGATCTGAGCCTGAACCGGCAAGGCAGCAGCGGCGACGAATGTCATCACCAACGAAAGCAGGAAACGGAAACGCATACTGGCCAGCATGGGAAGGCCTCCCCGGCCTAGGGTACACCATTTTCGGATCTAACTGTGGGCTGGGGCGGAGGTTGCGCGAAAAATGTTTCTCGCCCCGGTGATGGGGCTGCTGCCAGGGCGAAGGTTGCTTTTTCAGGCAGCGGTCAGCTGGGCTCGAGAAGCGATCCGGCGCAGCTCAAGCACGCGATGCCGGACGTATCCGTCTTCCGTCAAATGGGCGGAAGCATTAGCTTTACGGCTCGCGGCTACCATCTGGTCGAGGGGGCGGCGTTGGGGAAATTGGGGGTCGAGTTCGCGGCAGAATTCACAAGGCCGGCTGGAGGGTGTGTCGAAGCGATTGACGACGGCTGGGTCGATGTGGTCCACGAAAAGCTCCTGGAAGCGGCGGAACGGATTTGCCAGAATTGTGAGGCGGAGACACACTTTTCCGCCTCGGATAATTCATCACTTCTTGTCGCCGCCTTTGTACAACACGGGAAGGCGTTTGTACAGGCCCGCCTGTGGAAAACGCGGGTGCGAGCTGCAAGCTGCGGGCAACCCCTGCACGTGCAGTATCGAGTCGTGCCTCGGGTCGTAGGCCGCAATCAGTGCCCGCAGCAGTGACTGCTGTGACGCGGGCTGAGATTTCTGGCATGATAAAGCACTTATTAATTCTGCGATTCAGAGAACAATCATGCTGGAAATCAGTTGTGGAGATGCTGTGACGCGCGATGCCGCCAATCCGAGCACCGTATTCCTTTTCGATGTGGACAATACGCTCCTTGACAATGATCGCGTGGCGGAAGATCTCAAGCGCTACCTGACGAATCGAGTGGGCGACGCCAGCGTCGGGCGGTATTGGGAAATCTTCGAGCAGTTGCGCACGGAACTGGGGTACGCCGACTATCTAGGTGCTTTGCAGCGTTATCGCAGCGAGCGGCCGCGCGATCCGAAGCTGCTGGCTGCGTCGCACTTCCTCATCGAGTACCCCTTTGCCAACCGGCTGTTTCCGCAGTCGCTCGATGCGGTCGAGTACGCGCAGCGGTTGGGGCAAGCCGTGATTCTTAGCGACGGCGACGCGGTTTTTCAGCCGCGCAAGGTTGACCGCTCGGGACTGTATGAGATCTTCGAAGGGCACGTGCTGATCTACATTCACAAGGAACTGGAACTGGAGGATGTGGAAGCCAGGTATCCGTCGGCGCACTACGTGATGGTGGACGACAAGGTGCGTATTCTGGCGGCGATCAAGAAGCATTGGGGCGCGCGCGTGACCACCGTGTTTCCCCGCCAGGGTCACTACGCGCTGGATGCAAAGTTGGTGGCTCAGAACCCGAAGCCCGATATCACGCTGGAGCGGATTGGGGAGCTGCAGAAATATTCGCGGGCAGAGATTTTGGCGGCAGCCAGAGGTTGAATGCCTAGTCGGCTGTTTTTTCCTGTGCTTCTTCTTCTTTTTCCTGAGGGGCGCCGGTGCGCACCAGGTTTTCCAGTTCGCGGTTGAGACTGGCGCGGGCGGCCTCGGGCAGATCCAGGAATCGGAAAGGCTGGAGGCATCCCTGGGTTGCCCACATGGGAAACAACATTTGCGCGCGGCAGCGGACGCTGGTGGCGCCAAGGTGGAACAGGACCGTCACCCGAATGCTTTCATCGAGTGGATTTTCGACCGAGAGCAGTCCGCCGTTGACCGAGAGCTGACTCAAGCGGCCGCGGATCTGACGGCCGTTTTCAAGCAACACCAGGGCGAGGATGGAGCCGCCGAGTTTGACGCGCGAGCCGCGTTGTCTTTTATGCGCAGTGGATGTAGCTGGCATTCTTCCTCAATTTTGCATCAGGCGGGGGTAACAGGGCAGATTACGAAAGTCAGCGCCTTGGCCTTCGATAAGGAACGCATCCGTTCGACCCTTGGTTCTCCACCGTGGCAAATTCTAGAAAGGCCGAACCACAGGGGGCGCACATGGAAAAGCAACACGGGGAAAACACCGGACCCAAGTGGCTGTTGGCCGCCGGCGCTACCTCGATTCGTGGCGGAGGCCTTCGTCGTACATTGCGCCGTAGTCTAAGTACTGCGCTACGGGATCGTCCCAATAGTGAATCTCGACTTTTTCTACTTCTCCGTTCTTAGCGAAGCTGGCGGTCAGGTGCGCGTTTATTCCGGCGAAATAGGGGGGGAGGTTAAGCTTGCGGTAACGCTCCAACACCTGGTCGCGCAGCGCGGGATCGAAGTGGACTGCATATTTGTCGACCAGCGCCTTGATGGCGTCGTAATCGCCTTCAGCCTTGATGCGCATTAGCTCGGCTAACAACATGCCCACGCCGTGACGCATTTTTTGATAATCGGTTACACGAACGTAGGTCTTTCCGTCACGGGTGAATTGTTCGATCGATCCGGGTACGCTGTCGGCGATGTAGTGCGCGATCAGCTGGCGGTCGCGCTCGTGGTCTTCTTCAATTGTATCGCCGTGCGGAATGCGGCGCAGTTGCATCAGGGCTACCGAGGCTGCGCTGTCATACATGGCTTCGGCTACTTCTTGCTGGTTCGAGATCAAGCCGAGTTCTTTCAGCTTGGGATCCCAGACGTTCCAGAGGGCCATCAAGTCGGCGCGTGCTTCTTCGAGCGTAGAAAAATATTCTTTGAGGAAAGGCTGCGCTCCGCCGCTCAGGCGGTCGCTCAGCTTGCCGGAGCCGTGGCCGATGACCTCGTGCAGGGCGACCATCAGACTGTGTGCCTCCATGCCGTACCTTTCGCTGCGCTCGAGCTCGGCGGGGCTGGGGGCGAACTCCGCGTTGGCGGCTTTGCCGGTGGCTTCGTCAAGGGCGCGGTCGCTGCTGGTGAAGAGAAAATTCTTGGAGCCGTATTTCTCGTGAATTTCGTTTTCGTTGGGGAGATTGTCGCCGATCGTGGTCACGCTGAAATCGCCGGTTTCGATCAGGGTTTCTACGGCTTTTACTACCGGAAGCTTGAACTGCTGACGCTTGTATTTTGCGTCCCAGGGAGCTTTCTCTTCAAAATAGCCGGCGTTTTGGGCGAGTTCCTTCATGGTGGTGGTGACGGGCTTGTCGGTGATGGTGACAAAACTCTGCGAGCTTCCCTTGGCGCCGCGGGCGTCGCGATAAACTTCGATGAATCCGTTGTCGAAGTCTACGGTGGCGTCGTTTTGCACCCAGGCCGTGCCGAAGGCCAGCCATTCGGCGTAATCGCCGGTCTGGTAGTAGCGGATTAGATGGTCGATGGCTTTACCTTGCTCGGGTTCGGCGTAGGCTCGCGCTTTCTGGAAGCATTCGACGGCTCGCTTCAGGAACGTGGCGTAAACCCCGGGAGGAACTTTGCCGTCGGGCGTTCCGGCGCGGTAGACGAGTTCGGTGAGCTTGCCGTCGGCGCCTTTGACGACGCGCGAGTTCAGCGGATACTTCTCTTGAAATCCCTTCAGATCGGCGAGGCTCAAGCCAGGATAAAAAGTGTTGGAGCTGGCCTGGATCGTGTCTTTTCCGCCTACCGGACTTTTGGCCACGGTCATGGGCTCGAAGGTGGCGTCGAAGAAGGAAACACGCAGGTCGTCGAGTTCGTGCTTGAGATCGAGGCGAGTTTTTAGCGGCGGGAGATCGGCGTAGGGGGTTTGAAAGCCTCCGTTATGTTGCGCGGACATGGCGGCGCGTCGGAGTTCTTCGAAAGTGCATCCGGGCAGGAATTTTTGCGAGGTCAACTCGTTGTGGTTGCCGCGATTCGCCCAGAAGAGCTTGGCGAACTCGCTGATCCTCATGCGAGCGACGGGATCGACTCCGCTCGCGTGCGCCATGATTTCTTCGAGCAGACGCTTTTGACGTAACCCGTAAGCGGAGAGCTGATCGTAGATGATGGGGTCGATGGCGATGGAAGCTTGCGTCAGCCAATACGCCAGCGCCTGCTGACGGGGCGTCAGCGCCTGGAAACTGGGGGCGCGCAGTTGAACGAAGGCGGTGTCTGCGACGCGCTCGACTACGACTTTGTCGGCTTTGTCTTTATCTTTATTCGTATCTGTGTCTTGGCACAGCGCGGCGGTGACGACGGCGAGGATGACTAGTAGGAAACGCGAAAACGCCCGTGCGGAATTAGACGGCTTCAAATTCAAGGATGGCCTCCGTATGATCCGGTCGTTAGTCCTTCGGTCCTTGGCGGACCAAACTCCGCAGGCTACCACAAACCGGGCGGTGCGGTGGCGGGGTTCTGCCCCACCCGAACCGGGCGGAGCCCGTCCCCACGCATGTTAGAATCATTATTGTGATGCATGGGGCCGATGCTTCCTGATATCGAAAAACTGCTGGAGCTGCAGATTGCGGATAAAGAGATCCGCAGGCTGCGGGACGAAGTTGCGGCGCTGCCGAAACGCGTGGCGGTGATCGAACAAAAGCTGGCGGGAACCAAGGCGCACCTGGAAAAGGTGCGAACCGCCGCCAAAGCTGACGAAGCCAACCGCAAGAAGTTCGAAGCGAATATCAAAGACCTGCAAGGCAAGATTTCCAAGTATCGCGACCAGTCTCTCGACGTAAAAACCAACGACCAATATAAGGCGCTGCTGCACGAGATCCAGTTTGCGGAGCAGGAGATCCGGCTGAACGAGGACCGCATTCTGGAAGTGATGGTCAACGTCGACGCGCGCGAAAAGGATGTCAAGGCGGCGGAGGCCGAGCTTAAGGCAGAGACCGCGGAAATCGAGACAGAAAAAGAAGACGCGCGAAAAGTTACGGCGGAAGATCAGACGAAGCTTGCGGAGTGGAACGCCAAGCGGGATGCGCTGCGGCATGAGATTTCCGAGGATACGCTTCGTCAATATGACCGGGTGGCGAAGTTTCGCGGCAGCGGACTGGCCGAAGTGCGCGAGCAGAAATGCATGGGCTGCCAGGTCATGCTGCGGCCGCAGACTTACAACGAAGTCAAGAATGGCGAGAAGATCATGGTCTGCGAGTCTTGCCAGCGAATTGTTTATTACAATCCCGCGAACGAAGTGAAGCCGGAGCAGGAAGTGGTGACGGTGACCGGGAGAAAACGCGCGCGACCGAAGGCAGATGCGCCGCAGGCATGGTTTTATCGTCCGGATTATGCGGAAGAAGGCGAAGTGCTGCTGGTGTTTACCAATAATGGCGGCAATTCAACGCGGCGCATCTACGAAATGCACACGGGACGCCAGTTCGGCGATGTGCTGATGCGCGAAGGAAATTACCGGCAGGCCTTTCCTGAGGATCTGACGGAATCGGCCCTCCGGCTCAACGGCCACTGGGACGAAAAAGAGATGGACGAGTGGGGATCGGAAATTCCGTCGAATGCTCTTGATCTGCTGCAGAAAGATCTGCTGGCCATACGGCGCGAGCACAAAGCGACGCACAAGCATTCCGCCTCTCCGGCGGAACAAACCGCGGCCCACTGATTGCGCTGAGTGCTAAGTCCACCTTCGTTTCGACAGCCAAAAAATCAGGGAAATCGTGGCAGCGTGGGTACCTTGGTAAGCGGAAGGGCCGTTCCATTCATGGTATTGTCACCGCATAAACACGAGCTGAGGTGCGATAGATTCCATGTTTTCGACGGAGGAGACGGCCGATTCGCGCCTGGCGGGGGCTGCCATTGTCCGCGTCCCGCAAAAACGCCGATTGATTTTGTGTTTGCTGCTCGTACTGGCGACGCTGGCGCTTTATAACTCCGTTACCCACGCTCCCTTTCTCAATTACGACGACCAGGTTTACGTCACTGACAATCTGCAGGTTCGAGCCGGGCTTACGTGGAAGACAGCGAACTGGGCCTTTCGGAGTTCGGAACAGTCGAACTGGCACCCCATCACTTGGCTCTCGCATGCTTTCGATTGCCAAGTCTTCGGGCTGAACCCGGAGGGGCCGCATACCGTTAATGTGCTTCTCCATGCGACTAATGTGGTGCTTTTGTTTCTGATTCTGGAGAGTGCTACGGGGTTCGCCTGGCGTAGCTTGGTGGTGGCGGCGTTTTTTGCCCTGCACCCGATCAACGTGGAGTCGGTGGCGTGGATCTCGGAACGGAAGAACGTTTTGAGCATGCTCTTCTTTCTTATTGCGCTGGCTGCTTATGGATGGTACGCGCGGCGCCCCGGGGTTGGACGATATCTGGCTGTGACCTTTGCCTATGCTCTGGGACTGATGACCAAGCCGCAAGTGATTACGTTCCCGTTTGCGCTTTTGCTGCTGGATTACTGGCCGTTGTGTCGTTTCGGGCAAAGTGCCGCGCGGCCCGACGGTCGTTCTTTGGGCAGTGCTTCTTTGGACAGTGTTTCTTTCTGGCGGCTGGTGTGGGAGAAAACGCCTTGGATTGCGATGTCGGCTGTGAGCGCGGCGATCACGATGAAGGTGCAAACGAACGCCGCCGAGGCTAACCTCCCGCTCTGGATTCATCTGGGGAATGCCGCGATTGCTTATGTCAAATATGTTGGGAAGGCGTTCTGGCCGGTTGATCTGGCGCCCCTTTATCCTCATCCACAGCTTTCGATCAGCCTGCCGGCGGCCGCGTTGTCGGCGATGGTGATCATCTCCGTTAGCAGTGCTGCGGTGATCTATCGCGAGCGGCGGCCTTACTTTGTGGGGTGGTTTTGGTTTCTGGGAACGCTGGTTCCGATGATCGGAGTGGTGCAGGTTGGCATTCAGGCCATGGCCGATCGCTACGCTTATATTCCACTGCTGGGAATTTTCGTAATTGTCACGTGGGGCGCGGCGGATCTGATCAAGCGTTGGCGGGTTCCGATGGCAGTGCCGGTGGCGGTCACTGCCGCACTTCTGCTGACGATGGGAGTGGCGCTGCATCGACAGGCCGGTTTCTGGAGCGACAACGTCACGCTTTGGACGCACACTCTGGAAGTTACCGGGCCCAACTACATGGTTGAAGATAACCTCGCCAGCGCATTGCTGGTCGAGGGCAGGGACGAGGAAGGGTTTCCACACCTGCTGCGGGCGCGCGCGTTGCGGCCCGACGATCCGGGGGCCACGCTCAACATTGCAAACTACCAACGCCTGCACGGCAATTACCAGGAGGCGCTTGAGGGCTATGCGAGAGTGTTGCAACTCAGCAAAGCTCCTTCCAGTGTGGAGACGGCGCTTGTCGATAGCGGATATGCGCACCTGGCGCTGAAACAGTACGACAACGCTAAACAAGATTTTGAAGCTGCCCTACATCAGGAGACAGTCGACCCGGTGGTGTATCGCGCGCTGGGCTTACTGGCACAGAAAGCCGGCAACATCGGGCAGGCGGCCGAGGATTACGAACGGTCGGTCGAGATCGAACCGACGGCGGTCGGTTATCTGCTGCTGGCACAGGCACTGGAGATCAGCGGGCAAACACAGGGGGCGTTGGCGGCGCAGTCCGAGGCCTCCCGCAGAACGCAAGATATCAGCCGCGACGCAGCCATTGTTAGGCAGTTGTTGAGCATCTAGTACGGCGGATCAAAGTTAGGCACCAGATTCGCTGACACTTGCTGTGCGGCAATTCCGTGACCGTGCCGGACTGGGGAAATGAAATCCATGGATGTGACGGACGCAAAACCCGAGCCGTTTCCCAGAGACAATGTGGGGACGGGGGGTCGCCCCGTCCAGTCGGGGCAAAGCCTCGGCTCCACACAGAGATTAATTCTCTGCCTGCTGCTGGCGCTTGCGACGATCGCGCTCTATAACCCCGTCAGCCGCGCTCCATTTCTTAATTACGACGACCCGATTTACGTTACCGATAGTCCCCAGGTCCGGGCCGGACTCACCTGGGATACGGTGGTTTGGACTTTTCGCACACCGCAAGCTCTGGACTGGCACCCGATGACCTGGCTCTCGTACGCCCTCGATAGCCAGATGTTCGGCGTGAATGCGGGCGGATACCACACTACGAACGTGCTTCTCCATGCCGCGAATGCGGTGCTGCTGTTCCTGATTCTGGAGATTGCCACTGGCTTCGTGTGGCGCAGTTTGTCGGTTGCCGTGCTCTTTGCTCTGGCTCCGATCAATGTGGAGTCGGTAGCGTGGATCGCGGAACGGAAGAACGTGCTCAGCATGTTCTTTTTTCTTATCGCTCTGGCTGCCTATGGCTGGTACGCGCGCCGGCCCGGCATTGGACGATACCTGGCGGTTACGCTGGCTTATGTCTTGAGCTTAATGAGCAAGGGGCAGGGGATTACGTTTCCGTTTGCTCTGCTGCTTCTCGACTACTGGCCTTTGCGACGGCTTGTGCTTGCGGAAGATGTTGGAAGCGATTCCGCGATTGCAACTGGTGGCGGAACGCCCTTCTGGAGTCTGGTGGCAGAGAAGTTGCCCTGGTTTGCGCTGTCGGCCGTGGGCGCATACGTTACCGCGAATACGGGGAGGACGGCGTTCAGCTACGTCGTGCTGACGAACACCACCGAATTGAAATTTCCGCTCTGGATTCGCGTGGGAAATGCGGCGATTTCGTATGTCAAATATGTCGGAAAAGCCTTCTGGCCGGCCCATCTGGCGTTGGTGTATCCGCATCCCGGATTTGGCATCAGCAAGCCCGCGGCTGTGCTCTCGGCGCTGGCCATCCTGGTCGTCACCGCGCTGGCGGTGATTTTCCGGCAGCGCACGTTTTTCTTTGGCAAAGCTTTCTTTGTGGGATGGTTCTGGTTTGTGGGAACGCTGGTGCCCATGATCGGGATTGTTCAAATTGGCGCTCATGCCATGGCCGATCGCTACGCCTACATTTCCCTGCTCGGAATTTTCTTTATCGTGTCGTGGGGTGCGGCGGATTTGATCCAGCGTTGGCGTATTCCTGCTGCGGTGTCCGCGGTGGGCGCTGCCGCGATTTTGCTGACGCTTGCAATGGCGCTGCATCGGCAGGTGAGTTATTGGGGCGACAACGTCACGCTCTGGAGCCACACTCTGGAGGTCACTGGGGACAACTTCACCGCCGAGGAGAATCTGGCCATGGTGTTGATTGCGGCGGGCAGGACAGGAGAAGCTTTGCCACACCTGCAGCGCGCGCACCTTTTGCTGCCCGGCGACCCACTAGCTTCGCTTAATCTCGCAACCTATCAGCAAATGCTCGGCAATTATGGAGCGGCGGTTGAGGGCTATGCTAGCGTCGTGCACTCGATGGCCGGTCCGTCTTTGCGGGCGACAGCGTGGGCGAACAGCGGGTTTGCGCACCTTTCGCTGAAACAATACGAGAGTGCGAGGCAGGATTTCGAGGCGGCTCTTGGCGCACAGCCAGCGAATTCAGTGGCTTATCGCGGGCTGGGGTTGGTGGCCCAACGCACTGGCAACATCGCCCAGGCTGCACGGGATTACGAGCGAGCGGCCGAACTGCAGCCTACGCCAGTAGATTATCTGCTTTTGGGGCATGCGCTGGAGATTGGCGGACAGACGGAAGCAGCGCGCGCGGCGCAGTCGCAGGCCCTGCGCCTAACTCGCGATCTCAATGACGATATCGCTACCGTGCGGCAATTGCTGGCAAACTAGAGCGCTGCTCGCTATTCGTCCTTCGCTGTCCGCGGGCTGACACGCGATTCAGGGAATTGCAAAAGCTCCCAGCGGGTTGTCTTACAAATTTCCCTTCCCCCTATTCGGTGCCGTAGGGGTCCTTATACCGGAGGACCTTTGACAGGTCTTTGCCGCGGATGATTCCCACCGAGTGGTAGGCCAGTCCCCAGGAATCGATGGTCGACATATCCGGGAAGATGCACGCCTCGAGTACGGTATCGACCGGATCCGACTTCTTGACCCAACCACCTCCGCTGGCGTTGATGCCGCCAAACAAATCGCTGCCGCCTAGCAGGGAGCAGTAGCACGATGCCGGGTTTCCGTTGCAGTTGCCCATCTGCACCTCGGCGTAATAGGCGAGCGCGGCCAGAGTGGGTTGCTGGGTGTAGAGCGTGGAGAGTTCTACGTAAATCCGCGATCCGTCTTTCTTTGACGTGAACTTGCAAAACTGGCGATCGCCGGAAAGACGAAGCCAGTCCTGCTCGCCAGCGTTGGTGTTGAAGTAGGGTTCGCGGACGTCGACTTCGCCGCCCTTCTTGACGCAATAATCGCCAGCCTGACCCAGATCGATAGCTTTCGAGTCAGCGTGTTTGGCATTTCCGGCTTGAACGGGTTGCGCGGCGAGGACAAGAACTGCAATTGCGAGCGCTATACAAAACATGATGGCTGCTGCGACGGAACGTTTCACGACGGGCCTCCTGGGGGCGACGAACTTGCCGCGAAAGGTTAACACAAAAAATCGAACCAGAGGACGACGGTCTGCGGTACTTCTGCGATTTGCGTTAAGATTACGGGCACGAGGTGTTTGATGGCCGCCCGAGAAAAAGACGCCAACTTTCAGCTTTCTTCCGCATCCCGCCGATCGTTTCTGAGCTTGTCTGCCGCAGCTTCGGCCGCGCTGGCTTTTCGCATTGTGACGGAACCGATGCTGGCTCGGGCGGGAGCGCGTGAGTTTCCGAAAGATGCGATTCGGATTGACGCCAACGAGAATCCGCTTGGGCCCAGCACTGGCGCTCGTGAGGCGGTCGCCAGCATCCTGCCCCAGGGCGGGCGCTATTCCTTCTGGTTGAACGGCGATCTCGAAGAGGCGCTGGCGGAAACGGAGGGGCTGAAGAAGGAGCAGGTTCTCGTCTATCCCGGATCGAGCGAGCCGCTGCATCATACCGTGGCGGCGTTCTGTTCGCCGCAGCGCAGCTATGTGACGGCCGATCCGGGTTACGAAGCGGGAATGTTCGCCGCCAATGCCATCGGGGCCAAGGTGGTGAAGGTTGCGCTGACGAAAACTTATGCGCACGATGTGCGCGCGATGCTGGCGGCGGCTCCTGACGCGGGTGTGTTCTATATTTGCACGCCCAACAATCCTACGGGTACGCTGACCAGTCACTCCGATATTGAATACCTGGTTGAGAACAAGCCAAAGGATTCCGTGGTGCTGGTCGATGAAGCTTATATTCATTTCTCCGATGCGGTTTCGGCGATGGACTTGGTGAAAGCCGGCAAGGACGTGATCCTGCTGCGCACTTTCTCGAAGCTTTACGGGATGGCTGGACTGCGCTGCGGAGCCGTGTTCGCCCGGCCCGACCTGCTGGAGAAAATTGAAAATTATGGTGGCGCGAACCCCATGCCGGTTACCGCGATGGTCGCTGCCATGGCCAGCTTGAAAGATGCGCAACTGGTGCCTGAGCGCAAGCGCATCAACGCCGCGATTCGCGGGCAGGTGTTTGCCTGGCTCGATCACAATGGATATTCCTACATTCCCTCGGAATCGAACTGCTTCATGCTCGACACGAAACGGCCGGCACAGGCTGCAATCGCGGCCCTGGCCAAACAAAATGTGTTTATTGGACGCATCTGGCCGGTGTGGCCTACCTACGCTCGCGTCACGATTGGAACAGGGCCGGAGATGGAGCAGTTCCAGGCGGCGTGGCAGAAGGTGATGACGGGGGCGGTGACCGCTAGCGTGGGCGGGGTTCCGAGCGCGGGAGAATTGGGCGGCCGCAGACGGACTCTGGATGCAATCGTGGTTCGGGTGTGAGGGCTCGTGTCATGACGGGGCAGAGCCCCGCCACCACACATCCTCTTCCGCGAGGCTATAACATCAATCCATGCCGAAAAAAACTGCTGCCTCCGCCAGGCGCGCGGAGCCTGCCGTAAAACTCTCTGCCCGGGGAGTTGCCCGCCTTGCAGCGCGGCACCCTTGGGTCTACCGCTCCGACATTATTGAAGAAAAAGATATTCCGCCGGGCGCGGTCGTTCGCGTCCACGATCAGCGCGGGAAATTCCTTGGAACCGCGCTCTACAGTTCTTCGTCGCAGATCGCAATCCGCATGATCTCTCATGGATCCGTAGCCGATCTGCCGGCTCTGGTTGCGGAACGCATTCGCGCTGCTGTCGCGTACCGCGAGAATCTCGTGGCGAATACCGATGCCTACCGCATCGTTTTCAGCGAAGCCGATTTTTTGCCAGGGCTCATCGTGGATCGCTATAACGACGTAATCTCTTTGCAAATATTGACTCAGGCCATGGACGACGCGCCCGTGCGCGAAGCCATTGTGCGAACGCTGATTCAGGATGTGTTCGAAGAATCGCAACCGGCGGGAATTGTCGAGCGCGTCGATGCTCGCATTCGTGAGCTGGAACAATTGCCTCCACGGAAGTCGGGGCTGCTTCGGGGAGCAAAGAGTTCGACCGAATACAGCATGAACGGTGTTCGGTTTTACTACGACGGGCTGGAAGGGCAGAAGACCGGCGCGTTTCTCGATCAGCGGGAGAACTATGCCGCCGCGGCCCAGTACGCGCACGGCGAGGCGCTCGACGCTTTCTGCTACCAGGGCGGATTTGCTTTGCATCTGGCAGCGAAGTGTTCGAGCGTCACCGGGGTCGACAGTTCGCGTCCGGCACTCGAAATGGCGGAGAAGAATGCGGCTTTGAATGCGGCTTTGAACGCAAAATCGCACGGCCGCGAACTGGAGTGGATCGAGGGCAACGCCTTTGATGTCTTGCGGGAATACTCGGCCGCCAACCGGCGTTACGACACCATCGTTCTCGATCCGTCGGCGTTTGCCAAGACCAAGCGCGACCTCGACAAGGCGCTGCGCGGCTACAAGGAGCTCAACCTGCGCGCTATGAAGATGCTGCGGCCCGGAGGGATTCTGGTTACCTGCTCCTG
>JBEKED010000020.1:0-20688 GCA_050014035.1 Terriglobales bacterium | reverse complement strand
CAGCGAGCGCGTTCCGAGCGTGAAGTACTCAACGTTGTGGCCCTCGCGAAGCGAGTCGGCGTCGGCGGCAAGGCGCGCGATGCCGATCAGCTTTGGGTGAGAATCGGCATCGGAGAACAGCGAAAGCGAGGACATAGGCGTGGCGTATATTCGCCATTTGTTCGCCTACGATACCTCTAACCCCGAGTCTTGTCAAATAGGGCCCGCGAGGGTACCCTACGGATGCTCTCCCTGTTCCGGCACTAGCCCCGGCGGCGGCGGCGGAATCGTAATGTCGATTTTGTTCACCGTCCCGAGCGACGACAACGGTTTGTCGAATTCGGCCGCGTTGCCTACTACCAGCACCGCCATTTGATCGCGGTGAATGTACTTTGCCGCTACCTGCGCTACATCTTCTTTGGTTACTTTTTCTATTTGCTTCTGAAAATTTTCCAGAAAATCCAGGGGATAGCCGTAAAACTCATAGGCCATTTTTTCCCACAAAACCTTCTCCGGCGAATCGAAGCGGAAGACGAAGGAATTCAGGATCGAGTCCTTGGCGCGCTTGATCTCTTCATCGTTGATGGGGCGCTTGGCTAAATCGGCGATCTCTTCATCGAGCGCCTGAATGGACTCGATGGTTGTTTTACTTTTGGTGCTCACCATGAAGCGCAGCATGCCGGGATGATCCCATCCCGCACCCACTCCGCCGCCGACTCCGTAAGCGAGGCCTTTGGCGGTGCGAATGTCGTTGAACAGGCGCGATGAAAATCCTCCGCCGAAGGCTTCGTTGAACACCGAGGTCGCGAAGTAATCGGTCGTGTTGCGCATGATGCCCACCGCTACCATTTGAATCTGGCTTTGATTCACGTCGGTTTTGTCGACCTGGTAATAACCCGGCTTGGCGGGGACTGGCGGCGCGATCTCCGTTTTTGCAAACGGCCCCTTGGGCCAGGACGCGAAAGCCTCGCGCAGACGAGCTTCCATTTTTGACGAGTCGAAGTCGCCGACTACTCCGAGGATGATGTTGTTGGGGTGAACGTACTTGCCGTGCCACTCGATCAGATCCTGACGCGTGATTGCCGCCACCGTTTTATATTCGGCAACTCGCGCGTACGGATTGTTGGCGCCGTACACCAGAATGGCCGCTTCCCGTCCCGCAATCTGCCCGGGATCGTCATTGCGGCGCGAGATGGCGTCGTACATGCCTTTCTGCGCAATTTCAATTTTGTCGGCGCGAAACTCGGGATTCTTCAACACGTCCTCGAACACGCGGAATACGTCATCGAAATCTTCTTTCAGACACGACCAGCTCACGCTCGTCGAGTCGATGTTGGAGCCGGTTTCGACTTTGGCGGCGCGCTGTTCGAGGAAGTCGTCGAGCTGATCGCCGGTCTGGGTCTTGCTGCCTCCTGTGCGCCACACTTCGCCGTAAACATCGGTCAGGCCCGTTTTCTCCGGAGGGACCGAGCGCTCGCCGCCGCGAATGCGAGCTGTGCCGTCGATGGTTGGCAACTCGTGGTCTTCCTGAAGAAAAATCACCATGCCGTTCGGCAACACGAAGCGCTTGGGCTGCGGGGGATGAAACTCCGGCAACTTTGGAATTGGAATCTGCTGCCATGCCGGCTGCGAAGCCTGTGGCGACTGCGCCCAAGTCTGCTTTAGGCTACCCAAAAAACCAATGACAATGGTGAGGACGACCGCAACGAAGGGAATCCGAGCGCGCTTCACTGTCCACCTCCTTGCGGCGCGGCGCCCATCCCCGGAGGCCCGCCGGCGAACTCGATGATTCCTACCGTCCGGTTATTGGGTTTAAACGTCTCACTTGCGACCCGCCGAATATCCGCCTTGGTAACTTTTTCGATGCGGTCGACGGAGCGGAACAACTCTCGCCAATCGTCGTAGCGTGCCTGGTTTAAGCCCAGCGCGAACGCCAGCCCCTCATTCGACCCTAGCGAACGTATTAAGTTGGCTTTGGCACGCGTCTTGATCATTTTCAGTTCTTCATCCGAAATGTCTTCTTTCTTCAGCCGTTCAATCTCCACGTGGATGGCATCGCCGACTTCCTTAGTCGTGTGCCCGGGAATCGGAGTGGCGTAAAAAGCGAACAGGTGCGGATATTTATTTCCCGGATAACCGGTGAATCCCTCGGCGTCGGACGCGATTTGCTTGTCACGAACCAGGGCTCGGTACAGGCGCGAGGTGCGGCCATTCGACATCAGGTCGGCAATCGCGTCGTATACCTGGTCATCGGCACTGCGGTAATCGGGGCGGTGATAGCCTTCGAGGTACACGGGCTGCGACTGATCGTGTAGCACGACCGAGCGCTCGGAATTCTGCGGCGGCTCGTTGGTAGTCGCCGTGTCGGGCCTGGGCCGCGCCGGAATGCGCGAGAAATATTTCTCGACGATGGGCATCGCTTCCGAAGCTTTTACGTCTCCCACAACGGTGACCACCATGTTCGAGGGCACGTAATACTTATCGAAGAAAGCCTGTGCGTCGGTCGCCGAAAAAGAATTCAAGTCCGAGATCCATCCGATGGTGGGCCGATGATAGGGATGGGCCGCGAATGCCTCTTCGGTGAATTGCTCGAGCAATCGTCCCATGGGATCGCTATCGACCCGCATGCGGCGCTCTTCGATCACCACGTTGCGCTCTTTGTAAAACTGCCGCAGGACGGGATGCAGAAAACGCTCCGATTCGAGATACGCCCACAACTCCAGCCGGTTGGTGGGAAACGAGTAATGGTAGCCGGTTTCATCCCAGTTGGTGAAGGCGTTCATGCCCTCACCGCCTTCGCCCTCGACGATCTTGCCAAACTCGTTGTTGTATGGGGCGGAGAATTTGTCGGCGGTGGAAATTGCGTCCTTCCAGGCTTGTTCGAGTTGGGCGAGCCTCTGTTCGTTGCGGTCTACCGGCTTGTCGCGCTCGGCAATGTAAGCGGCATAGGCCACTTCAATTTTGGCCAGCGCAACTTTCTCGTCGGCATAGTCGCGCGTTCCGATCGTGTCCGTGCCCTTGAAGGCCATATGCTCGAACATGTGCGCGAGGCCCGTTTTGTCCATGGGATCCTGCACCGAGCCGGCATCCACGTGGGTGAAGAAGGAGAAGACCGGCGCCTCGGGACGCTCACAGATGATGATGGTGAGGCCGTTAGAAAGTTTCTTCACCGTGGTGCGCTTTTCGAAGGAGGACAGATCCTGGCTGAGAGCGAGCGTGCACAGAACGAAACAGACAATTACAGTTTGTATAAGCTTGAAGCGGGATTTCATTCAGCCTCCACGACAGAACACCAAAAATTCGACGTTACGTGGTGGCAGGGAAGATTGTCAAACGAGCAGCTCTGAGTTGTTGGTGCGATGTTTCGCCAACTAAGGAGTGTCGGTGCTGTTCGAAACGGAAGTCTCGACCGGCAAACAAGGCTCAGTCCGGAGATCTCCCCAAAGGGATTCGCGAACTTGATCGCCAGGTCTTGTGCCGGGCCTCGAAAGCCCGACAGAAAAGCTGCCATTCTTGTTCGGCTTGCTGCTGGGCGACGCGCTGATCTGGTGAAATCGCTTTGCGCGGAGAAATTATCTTTGCCATCGGCAAAGGGCTGATTTCGTTTGGCTCCCAGGTCTGCACCCACGCCACCAACTCGCCCAGAGTCCAATTCTTTCTTCCCATGACGTGGACGTCGAACAGGTGGGCAACGATGTCCTTGATGCGCATCGCGCGTGGCACGCGGAGCGCCCAGCACTCACAAGGACGCATGACTACGCGCAGGATCCACTGGCCCCAGACGCCTTCCACTCCCAAGGTGCGACGTTCGTTCTCGTTAACCGGCCTGGTTGCAGGACCAAAACTGCATCCCACGGCGACGGCGGCCATTCCAAGTGCACAGCCCGCCTGCTCCTCACGGAAATATTGCCCGCCTGCCTTGGGGGTTAGAATCGTGCTCCCCACCAGGATCGCTTCACTGAGTTTCATGATGTACCCCCCGTCGCGACCACGCCGATGCACCATATTGTAGCTCCGAAGGTCCGCGCCGTCACACACAAACGACAAAGTGGTGCAAGGGGGGGCGTGTCAGGGTATCTTGGAACACGTAGCTCGGAGCACCCCATGTCCACGCCCACCATCGTCGAAGTCGAGGGTCGCAAGCTCAAGCTCACGAATCTGGACAAAGTCCTCTATCCCGCTACCGGTTTTACCAAAGGTCAGGTGGTGGATTTCTTCGTCCGCATTGCTCCCGTGCTGGTGCCGCATCTCGCGGGCCGAGCGCTGACCATGAAGCGCTACCCGGAAGGCGTCGATCACGAATACTTTTTCGAGAAGAACGCGCCCATGCATCGGCCCGACTGGGTGAAGACCGTGCCCATCTGGAGCGAGAGCAACCACCGCACGATTCATTTCATTCTGGCCAACGATTTGCCGACGCTGGTTTGGATCGCGAACCTGGCTTCGCTCGAACTGCATCCCTCACTCTCGCTGGCCACCGACATTCAGACGCCAACCATGATTGTTTTTGATCTCGATCCCGGGCCTCCGGCCAACATCGTGCAATGCGCGCAGGTTGGCCTTTGGGTGCGCGAGATTTTCGATCACTTCGGACTGCAGAGCTTCCCCAAAACCTCGGGCTCGAAAGGGATGCAGATCTATGTTCCGCTGAATTCGAAAACCAGTTACGAGCAGACGAAATCTCTGGCCCACGCCTTGGCGCGACTGCTCGAGCACGAGCATCCCGAACTGGTGGTCTCGGATATGAAGAAGGCGGTGCGAGCGAATAAGGTGTTCGTCGATTGGAGCCAGAACGACGAGCACAAGACGACGATCTCGGTGTATTCCTTGCGCGCGCGCGAGCGTCCCACGGTGTCGACGCCGATTACCTGGGATGAAGTCGAGCAGGCGCTGAAGAAAAAAGATGCGGAGCGGCTGGTGTTTGAAGCGGCAGACGTGCTGGCGCGCGTCGAAAAGATGGGCGACCTGTTCGAGCCCCTGCTGCGGTTGAAGCAGAAACTGCCGCAACTTGGAGGACTGGCGGAGGCGGAAGAGGCAGCGCCCGCGAGAGAAAAGGGAACCAGCTCCGCCGCCCGGTCGGAACCACGCCCGAAGGCGAAGAAAACAACGACACCAGGCACCGCAAAGCGGCGGAAAGTATAATCGCTTTTCGCGGTCCAATGGCAGGGCGACGTTTTCGCGGACAACAGTGTCCGCGCCACACGAACTATGGCTCAACTTTATGTGGGAACTTCGGGATGGGCGTATCCGACATGGAAGCCCGCTTTCTACCCGGAGAAGCTGGCCCAGAAAAAGTTTCTCAACTTCTACGCCTCGAAACTGAATGCCGTCGAAGTCAACTACAGTTTCCGCCAGTTGGTCAAAGAGACGACCGTCCAGAAATGGATCGCGGAAACGCCCCCAGATTTTCGTTTTACCATCAAGGCGCACCAGGTGCTTACCCACATCAAACGCCTGAAAAACGCGGAAGAATTTCTGCAGCGTTTTCTCGGCACGCTGGAGGCTTTGGAGCGCGCCGGACGCCTGGGGCCGTTACTTTTTCAGCTACCGCCGAATTTCAAAGCCGATCAGGCCGTGCTGGCCGAGTTTTTGAAAAGCTTGCCGCGAACGGTGCGCGCGGCGTTTGAGTTTCGCCACGAATCATGGTTCACCGACGCCACCTGGGCAACGCTCGGCGAGCGCAACATCGCGCTGTGTGTGGCGGAGTCGGAAGAGCGCGATACTCCCGACGTTGTTACTGCCGACTACGCTTACTACCGCTACCGCAAGCCAACCTACACCGCCGAGGAACGCCAGAAGATGGTAGCCCGCATTCGTGAGCATCTCGCCGCCGGCCGCGACGTTTTCGCCTACTTCAAGCACGAAGAGACGCCGGAAGGCGTGCTGTACGCAGTGGAGGTGCTGCGCGCAGGCGAATCGTCCACCGGGTAAGAGGAGTGATCTTACAATTACTTCAGTAAGCACGGGGTAGAAATTAGATGCTCGGCAACTCTGCCGGGTGTACAATGCAACTAATCTCCCGGTAGCTTGCCGAGGTGGATTTTAGCCCTCGCAAGCGGCTGTCCCGCTCCGTGTAAAGGGGGACACACAAATGCTCCGCACAAGGATCGCTGAAACGATCTCGGGTAGACCTGTGCTGTATACCGTTGTTCTTGCCTCCGCTGCCCTGCTCGGCCTTACCACTTCCAGTGAGTCCATGCTCGGTCAGTCCCTGCTCGGTCAAACCATGCTTGGCCAAACGGCGCCGAGCCAAGCGAAGACCACTGTCCCCAGGGCCGCCGCCCTTCTCGATCTCCCCATTGTGATGCAGCAAAAAGTGGCCGCCGGCAAAACTCCCGTCGGAACCAAGGTCCAGGCCAAACTCGCCGTGGCCACGCTGCTCAACGGCGTCGTCCTTCCTGAAGACGCCATCTTGACCGGGGAAGTAATTGAGTCGGTGGCCAAGTCTGCCACCAATCCATCCATCCTCGGTATTCGCATGGACTCCGCGCAGTGGGCCAACGGAGTAGCGCACATCAAGGCTTACTTGACCGCGTGGTATTACCCGCTGGTATCGACTGCGAACGAAGACCCCACGGCGGATTCAACCTACGCCGCCGCTAACTTGAAGCATTGGAATGGGCCCGGCTATGTTCCCGACTCCGGCATTCGGCTTGCTCAGCCAGTTCCAAACCGTAACTCGGAACAGGAGAAGGGTCCGGCTGCGCCACCGGCCGCCGCCCCCGTGTCCAGTATTTCCAAACGCCGCGCCTTAATGAAGGATGTACAGACCACCAGCCACAGCGATGGCGCCCTGGCCCTGACGTCCAAGCAATCCACCATCAAGCTCGACAAGACGACCATCTACATGGTGGTTGCCGGCGTACTGCAATCCGCGAAATGAAGCGACGCCACCTCTCGCCTCCGGGCATGGACGCCTGGGGAGTGTCCTTTCCTTTTCAATAACTTACCTCCAAACAATTCCCCATTTCGCCGCTCAACCCCGTTTTTCTCCCCTTCATTGCCTTCTTCGTGCCTAAACGCTACCGATTCAATAGCATCATCGTGACCCATTCCACGCATCGAACTGTCGGGTTTTACGCCGTCTGGTTTTACGGTGGTAGGTTTCTTCGTGGACACGTCTTTTCGCAGGCTCCGTTCGCGGGGCCGCGGGGGCAGTTCTAACTCCAAGTGGAGGAAAAGAGCAGAATGCACAAGCCGATCAAATATGTTGAGAAGGCCGTGACCGTGGCCGCCACGGGCGCATGGGCAGTTTTTGCACGCCTCAACCGCATCGCTCCCAATGACGCGCCAATTCCGAAGTGGTCGGAAAAGCCGTTGCTCAAGTCCTGGGAAAAGTCGAAGCCGCCGCTAGGTTGGCCGCGCTCGACCGATTCTCTCTGTCCCAAGTGCGTGCCCGAAATTCGCCAGCAGATTCTCGACGGCCATCTCCCGGTTGACGTTTTGATGAATGAAAAAGTCGGCGAGATAAAAGCCCAGATCATTGAGCGCGACGGCAAGATCTGGATGGTGAAGGATTGCCCCAAGCACGGCCATTTCGAAGACTTGATGTCGATTGATACCGAATTTACCAAGCATCTGGAGGACGTTTTTCCGGGCCGCGACATTCGCGCCCACAAGGACGAGCACCTGCATCACCACGGGACGTCGACTGTGAAGTATGGTCGCGGCGCGGTGCTGACTGTCGATCTTACTAATCGCTGCAACATGATGTGCGATCCGTGCTTCATGGACGCGAACCAGGTTGGATACGTGCATGAGCTTACCTGGGAAGAAATCAAAACTGTGCTCGACAACGCCATTACCGTGAAGCCGAAGCGGCAGATGTCGGTGCAGTTCTCTGGCGGTGAGCCTACGCTGTCGCCATACTTCCTGGACGCGGTTCGTTACGCTCGCAAGGTCGGATACAACAGCGTGCAGGCCGCAACCAATGGCATTGAATTCGCGAAGAGTCTCGAATTCTGCGAACAGGCAGTCGAAGCGGGCATGCGCTACGCCTATTTGCAGTTTGACGGAATCGGCAACGCCGCCAATGATCATCGCGCGGTCGGCAACCTGTTCGACGTGAAGTTGAAGGCGATCGACAATCTGCATAAGGCGGGATGCGAAATCGTGCCTGTGATCACCATCGTCAACGGGATCAACAACGAGCAGGTCGGACGCATCATTCAGTTCGCGCTCGACAATCCGAAGAAGATCGGTTTCCTCAGCTTCCAACCGGTTTCGTTTACTGGACGCGATGAAGCCATCACCGACGAACGCCGCCAGGCTCAGCGCTACACGCTGGCGCACTTGGCGCACGACGTCAAAAATCAAACCGGGTTCGGCGAACCCACTCGCGACTGGTTCCCCATCAGTTTCATGAGCACGTTCAGCGACTGGGCCGACGTCTTGCACGCGAACGATTCGAACAACGACTGGGGCCAGCTCTCCTGCGGATGCCATCCGAATTGCGGCACCGGCATGGCGATGATGATCGATAAGGAAACGAAGGAGGCGGTGCCGGTTACTGCCTTCCTGAAAGGCGATCAACTGGCCAAGGATATTGCCAAGGTAAACGACGCGGCTCGTTCAAAATTCTGGACCGCGTTTGGCATGGCTCTTTGCTTGATGAAGAACTACGACCCATTCCAATCGCCGACTCACTTCAAGTTGATGGACCTGCTGAAGAAATTCGACAAGAACTTCAATGCGACGGGCAAGAATTATGGGAAAGTTGGTCCGGACCGCACTATTGACGATGTCATGAAGCGCCGTCAGGACCGTTGGAACTTCCTATTTATTGCCGGCATGTGGTTCCAGGATCTGTTCAACTACGACTTCCGGCGCACCGAGCAGTGCATCATTCCGTACGCCACCCAGGAGGGCGAGATCAGTTTCTGCGCTTACAACACCGGCGTCGGCTGGCGCAACATCATCGAGAAGATGCACATGACTTCGACCCTTACCAAGTGGTACGAAGAGCACGGTCGCCACGAGATTTTCGCGGGCGGCAAGAAAGTCAAGATGCAGGACGAAACCCACGCCCTCTACTTGCGCGACGAAATCGTGACCAACGAAGTACAGCACGATCTCGACAAGCTGGGCATCGCGAAGACGGCGCGCGAGGAAAAAGCGCGTGCGCGCGATAAGAAGGCCGAAAGCAATCGAGTCAAGAACGACGCCGCCTACGATGCTCGCATGGCGCAACTCTATAGGGAAGTCGTGCTGAAAGAGAAGCCCGCGACCTCGAATGAAGCGGGATTCATTCCGCTAGGTGCGATTGCTGCGGCGATCGCTCCGGCCAATGGCAACGGCTCGAAAGCCAGGAAGACCGAGGAAGTCGGCGAACCGGTGGCGGGAGATTAGAGGACGGCTGTTAGGTGTTGGCTTTTAGCTCTCAGCTTAGAAAATACAGAGGGCCGCTTGAAAAGAGCGGCCCTTTGATTCTCAGCGCTGTTTTCTGCAGATCTACTTCCCCTGCCCGACCGCTTCGCGTTCGCCAACCTGCTGCCGCCACATTGCGTAGTACAGACCCTTCTGCGCCAGCAACTCCGAGTGGCGCCCAGATTCTACGATGCGTCCGCGCTCCAGCACGTAGATGCGGTCAGCGTGCATGACGGTCGACAGCCGATGCGCAATCAGAATCGTGATCGCCTCCTGGTTGGCCGCAACCTCGCGGATAGTGCGGCTGATCTCTTCTTCGGTCAACGAATCCAGCGACGACGTGGCTTCGTCGAACACCAGCAACTGCGGATGTCGCAACAGCGCGCGCGCAATCGAAAGCCGCTGCTTTTCGCCTCCCGAGACCTTCACTCCACCTTCGCCAATCAAAGTGTCCAAGCCGCGGTCGGCGCGAGAAAGCAAGCTATGCGCGGCGGCTTGCTGCAGTACCTCCATGCATTCCGCATCGCTCGCCTGCGGATTCACAAACAGCAGATTCTCGCGAATTGACCCCGAAAAGAGTTGCGTATCCTGGGTCACGAATCCGATCTTTTCCCGCAGCAGATCCAAGTCCACGCGCTGCGATGGAATTCCGTTATACAGAATCTCGCCCGCTTTCGGAGCGTACAAACCTACCAGAAGCTTAACCAGAGTAGATTTCCCCGCGCCCGACGGCCCCACAAATGCAACCGTATCGCCGCGCGCTGCGCTGAATCCAATTTCGTCCAAGGCCAGCTGGGAAGAACTCTGATGCTGAAAACTGACGCCCTCAAACTGCAGCGTCATAAGCTCCTCAACCGGCTCGGGAGCGGCCGGCTTTGGATCGCGTGGCGCATCGAGAATCTCCTGAAAATTCTGCAGGGAGACTTCCGTTTCCCGATAGATGTTGATCACGTTGCCCAACTCCTGCAAGGGCCCGAAAATGTAAAATGAATAAAACAGCAGCGAGAAGAATTGCCCAATCGTAATTTCCTGGCGAAAAATCAAATAAAGCATTAGGAATAAAATGCTGGTGCGCAGCGCGTTGACCGCTGTCCCCTGGACAAAACTCAAGCTGCGCAGGTACTTCACTTTCTTCAGTTCGAGCTTCAGAATCTTATCGGTAATCCCGTTGAGCCGGCCCACTTCCTGATGCGCCAGTCCCAGGCTCTTTACCAATTCGATATTGCGCAGCGACTCGGTTGTCGAACCCGCCAGCGCGGTGGTCTCGGCGACGATGGTCTTTTGCATCTTTTTGATCCGCTTGCTCAATGCCGAGCTGATCACTCCCAGCAGAGGAACGGTAATCAGAAATGCAGGCGCAATGGACCAGTGCACGTTAAACGCGTAAATCATCACAAAAACGAGGCCGACGACCGATATAAAAAGCACATTGATGGCCGCGGTGATGAAGCGCTCCACGTCGCTGCGGACTTTTTGTAGCTTGCCCAGCGTTTCGCCGCTGCGTTGGTCTTCAAAGACCTGGTACGGCAAATCGAGCGAATGCCGGATTCCGTCCGAATACATTTTTGCGCCCAGCCGCTGCACGATCACATTGACGAAATAATCCTGGAAATTCTTGGCCACGCGCGACACGAACGCCACTCCCACCGCCGCCAGCAGCAAAAGCCCCGCCCCGCGCACAAACTGCGCTTGCGTGTACTGGTGAGGCTTGGTGGCGTAGCTGTCGATGACATGGCGAAAAATCAGCGGGTCAAGAAGAGAAAAAATCTGGTTGGTCGAGGCCAGCAAAAGAGCGGCCACAAAGAGTTTCCAGTACTGTTTCGAATATTTGTACAGAAGATTCATAGACGCCAGGGCGCGCAAGCCAAACGCGGCAAACGACACGAGCAATGCCGATTAGATGGTAGCTTCGCATTTTCGATTCAGCCAACAACCTGCGAAACTGCACTGTCCCTAGGCTTGCCGCCGCTTCAGAAGGCCTCTTTCTTCATCAATTCTAAAGCTTGGGCGAATGTGAGATCGGAAGGAACGCGCCTGAACCCGGTGAAAGTTTCGCTGGAAACGTAGGAGAAACTTTTCACCAGTAAAATTGTTCCGCTGAAGTTCAGACTCATGTTGGAAATTTCCCAGTCGTCATTGCCCACCTCCTGCTGGTGAACCACGAACCGGCCGCCGCGATCGAGGTGTCCCAGAATTCCCCAGCCGAAGCTAACCGACTTGAAGAGTGTTCCGTCAACGCTGGCCAGGCGGTAATGGATGGGATCCACCAGTACGTAGCCCTGCATCCCGGTCAGCACCTCTTCGACGCGCGACGGCGGCCTGAAGCCGGGTTTGGGCTCGAAGTTCAATTTGATCAGTTTGTCGCCGGCCCCGCCAATGCCTTCCGAGCTGTGTTCTTCTCCCGCATACGCAAAGAGAAAAGCATCGGGCAGTGCGCGCAAGATGCGCAGGGTGCGGTCGGCGCTATCGTGTTCCTGCTGGCGCTTTTTCTTAAGTTCTTCGGGATCGCTGACAAAGCGTTCGACGCGCGCCTCTTCGTCTCGGCGCTGTTCGGGCGTCAGAGCTTGGCCGTTGTAGGCGATCACCAGGCCAGCGGTAGCGTCTTTGGTTTCGACGTAGATCTTTGTGGTGGATCCCTTGGGCGTAGTCTTGGTGCCGCGAAACAGGAAATGAGCCGTATCGTCATGGGCCGCCTTGATTTCATTCGCAACCGCTTGGCGCACCAGTTTCGCCGGCTCGCGATAGGGCGAGATGGTCGCTGGCTGCGCAGCAAAACTGGCGGAGGCGAACAGCAGAATGAGCCCAGTCGCTGTGACCGAGGAAAAAACTTGCACGATATCTTGATCGATACCGCGGAGTTCGATACGACCAGCGATGGAGTCAGCGATGGCCATGATTGGATTAGGAGAATTTGTTCCTCAACTGGATGTTAGCAAACCCCGCGTTCCGGAACATGACGGTAATGTCCCGATGGAGAATCCCCTCTGTGCGCGCAAACTGAACCGCAATCCTGCCCATGATTTACAATCAGATTATTCGCGGCGAATTGAGCGCGAGGAAGATGGAGGCCACAGCATGGATGCTCCGCAGACCGGAGAGGGCGCGAACATCGGCAAATCGGTGGTGATCAAGGGAGAGCTGTCGGGATCGGAAGACCTTTACGTCGATGGCAATGTCGAAGGCAAGATTGAGATGCGCAGCCACAGCCTGACGGTCGGCCCAAACGGAAGGGTCAAGGCCGACGTGAGCGCCAAGTCTGTCGTCATTCAGGGCAAGCTCGATGGAACGGTCAACGCCTCTGAGCGGGTGGAGTTGCGAAAGTCGGCCGTGGTGACGGGCGATGTGATCACGCAGCGCATCGCGATTGAAGAGGGCGCGTTCCTGAGAGGGAAGGTCGATATCCAGAAAGAGGCCGGAAAGGCAGCCCCGGCTCCCTAGCAGCTAGGGATCAGTTTTGTGCCCTCGGTTTCTAACCAGGTAATGAAATTCTTTCGGAGTTCTTCCAATCAGGATGCGGAGTCGCCTCCGCGCAAACAGACCCGCCGCTCGAGCGGCATGGGCGAGATTTCACGGCTGCTGAATGCGCAGGAGGGGCTGTGCGTGCTCGACATGGGCTCGACCTCCGCCAACAACATTCGCTTTTTCACCGACAAGGGACACAAGAATTACAGCGAGGATCTGTTGCGCTCGTCGCTCGACCCGGCGCTACGGATTCCCGACGTCGCGGGAAAGACGATTCTCGACAGCAAGAAATTTCTGGAAGAGAACCTGGTCTACCCGAACGCGCACTTCGACATCGTGTTGTGCTGGAATCTTCCGGATTATATGGAAGAGAGCCTGGTGAAACCGACCATCGACCGCTTGTGGTCGGTGATGAAGCCCGGCGGATACCTGCTGGCTTTCTTCCATACCCGCGACGCGGGCCCCGATTCGACCTGCTATCGCTATCACGTCACGGGCACGGACATGCTGGAGATGCAAGAGGTGAAGTTCGCGCCGCCGGGCCAGGCTGCGTCCGATAAACAGTCTCCGCGGCTGCAACGCGTGTTCAATAACCGGCACATTGAAAACCTCTTTCGCGATTTCGCTTCGATCAAATTCTTTCTCGCCCGCGACGCCATTCGCGAAGTGCTGGTAGTGCGCTGAGCCCTCCCCGGTAAAATCACGACGCAAGCATGGGTTGTCATCCCAAGCGAAGCACCGATCTACGTGGCCGCAGCGATATTTATAGGGTGGACATGCAAATCGGACACGTCTTCGTGTGAGCCAGGCGCGCCTTGTGAGCTCGCTGATACGCTTCCATTTCCTCTTTCTGGTGCTTCCGCTTTGCCTTTTCCGAAAGCCTCGGCTTAACCTTATTGCGGTAGAGGAAAGAGGTCCACGCCACGTGGGCCAGGGTCTCGCGATCTTTTAAATCTTTGTATTTAGGGCATTCTGTCTCGGGCATCGTGAGTTTGATGATAGTCGAAAAGCCGAGGCCAGCAGCCCCGATTTTCGCGAGGCTCTTGATAGTATTATGGAGAGTCAGGCATCGGTTCCGCGCGACGTTTTCCCGCCAACCCCGCCAGGTCCGGAAGGAAGCAACGGTAACGGGCTCTTTCGTGTGCAGTGGAGCGCCGGTGCCTGGCTTTTGTTTTTCCCTGCGCGGTGCCTCCATCATGACCAAGCGCCTTTACTACGACAGTTCTGATATTCACGAATTCGATTCGGTAGTTGAAGACGTCACCCTTGCCTCGCCCGAGCAACCACGCCCCGCCGTCATCCTGCGGGAAACCGCGTTTTATCCCACTAGCGGCGGCCAGGTGCATGACACTGGCTGGTTCACGCTGGGCGGAGATGGTCGAGAGCAAGACCGCCTGCGCGTTGCCGAGGTTTCGGAAACCGAAGATGGACGGATTATCCATTACCTGGAAGCACCGATGAAGCTGCCGCTGGGCGGTGCGGCGGTGCATGGCAGCATTGATCCCGAACGCCGCCGCGACCACATGCAGCAACACACGGGACAGCACGTGCTCTCCGCCGCTTTTATCGAGCTTTATCAGATGCCGACGGTTTCGTTCCACATGGGAAAATCCGAAGACTATTGCTCGATTGATCTGGCGACGCCGTCGGTGACTCCGGAGCAGATTGCTGGAGCCGAGAAGCGGTCGAATCAGATTGTGTTTGAGAATCGTCCGGTGCGGGTCCGCTATGTTTCGCGCGCGGAGGCGGAGAAGCTTGGGCTGCGCAAACTGCCTCCGGCGGAACGCGACGAGCTGCGGCTGATCGAGGTGGCGGATTTCGATCTTTCGGCTTGCGGCGGAACGCACGTTGGCGCCAGCGGACAGATTGGGTCCATCGTTCTGCGGAAAACCGAAAAAGTGCGGCAGGGAAGTCGCGTGGAATTTGTCTGCGGCCAGCGCGCCGTGCGCGTGGCACGACGCGATTACAGCGCTCTCAGCGAAGCGGCCGCATTATTCTCGACGCAGCTCTGGGATGTGCCAGAACAGATTCGCAAGACTCTCGAAGAGAGCAAGTTGGTGCGAAAGCAGAAGGAAGATGCGCTGGAACACCTGGCCGAACTGATGGCGTTGGCCGCGCTTCAAGATCTGCCGGCGCCGAGCGGGCCGAAGATCGTCGTGCGAATTTTTGCCGATCGCGACATCACGTTCGCGAAATTGTTTGCGCAAAAAGTGACGCGGGCGGGGACGTCGGCGATCGCGCTGGTGGCGAGCACGATCGACCCTCCGGGGCTGGTTTTTGCGCAGACTTCTGGTGGCTCCGCCGACATGGGTGCTTTGCTCAAACAGGTGTTGTCTTCCATCGGCGGGCGCGGCGGTGGAAGCCGCGACTTTGCCCAGGGCGGAGTTCCGGCGGGCTGCAATGTCGAAAAGCTTTTGCAGCAAGCAGCGGGTACAATCGGAAGCTGATCCCCCTGCGCGTCTGCGTTGTGTTGCGGGAAAGGAAACCATCCGGTGGAGCGGCTCTCCACCAGCAAAATTCATTCCATGCTGGAACCGCGGCTCATTCTCGTCAATCTTCTTATCAAGCTGGGCGTGGCCGCGGCTTTGTCGAGCGCGCTGGTGCGCTCCAAGGAATTCAAGAATCTGATCTTTCGCGAGCAGCGCGATACCAAACACAAAATCTACCTGGCGCTGTGGATGGCAATCCCGATCGCCCTCGGCGTCTGGATTCGATTCAGCGCCAAGAGCTTTCTGGCTGGCGACCTGTCGCTTGAAACCGCGCTGCTGCTGGGCGTGGTTGGCGGACGCCTGTCGGGAGGACTTGGCGGAGCTTTGCTGTCGGTGCCCGCCGCCCTGCATGGCGAGTGGGCGGCCATGCCGTTGAATGTGTTTGCCGGGATTATTGCCGGACAGTTGCGCCGGTTCGCGCCCGAGCAGGAAGATATCTGGTCGTTCTCACCCTTCATCGATCTCACTCTTTATCGCATGATTCGCCGCAACCTGCCCCGCCCGCGCGTGTTCGACTGGCAGGTTGCCTTTTTTGCAACCATCGTGGGTTTGCGTTTTCTGCAGACCGAAATCTGGCGCTTCTGGCCGAACTCCATCTTCAGCCTGGAAAGCCCGGGCCTCTGGGACGGTGCTGGCGGAACTCTCAACGGGTATCTGGTCGAAAGTGCCATCTACCTGACGGCAGTCATGGTGGTGGGCACGGAACTGAAGATTTTCAACAGCGTCCGCATCCAGATCAAACTGGAAGAGCAGGAGCGGTTGCTGCTGCAGGCGCGCATGGCGGCGCTGCAGAATCAGATCAATCCCCACTTTCTGTTCAACACGCTCAACTCCATTTCGTCGCTGGTGCGCTTCGATCCCGATACAGCTCGGGAGATGATTCTGAAACTCGCCACCATTCTTCGCCGCTTGCTGCATAGTGCGGATTCGTTTGTAGCGCTGCGCGAGGAAGTGGAATTTATCGATAATTACCTGGACATCGAAGTTGTGCGTTTTGGGCGGGACAAGCTCAAAGTGATCAAGGATCTGGATCCGGCATCTCTCGAAGCCATGGTTCCAAGCATGCTGCTGCAACCGCTGGTGGAAAACTGCATCAAGCACGGACTTGCTCCGCAGGTTGAAGGCGGCAGCATTACCCTGCGCAGCCGGGTGATCAAGTCGCGGCTGGTGGTGGAGGTGGAAGATAACGGGGTAGGCATGGGGGCGGCTCAGGCTTCGGTTCGAGATGACGAGCATCGCGATGGTTTTGGCAGCGGCGGCATCGGCATGGCGAACGTGGCCGAGCGCCTGAAGGTGCTCTATGGGGATGCCGCGAAGATGATGATCGAAAGCCGCGAAGGCGGGGGCACGGTGATCCGGTTGCGGCTGCCGATTCTCCCGAACCCCGAAGAACTCATGACAACTTCGGTGATTGCTCCAGTACCCTTCGGTAAAAGTCTTCGTAAAGCGGAATAATCTTGCTGGAGCAGTATTTTGCTTGGGCAGCGGCGCGCGCTCGTTTTCCCATGGCGCGGAGGGCGGATTCGTCGCCTAGCAGTTCGATGGCGTAGCGCGCCATGGTATCGACATCGCCGACATCGGCCAGAAATCCGCTGACGCCATGCTCGATCACTTCCGGCACGCCGCCGGTACGGGTAGCAACCGGGACTACTTCACAGGCCATTCCTTCCAATGCCGCCAGTCCGAATGATTCGAGTTCGCTGGGCATCAACATCACGTCTGAAAGCGCCAGTTTCTCGCGAACCTGATCCTGTTTACCGAGGAAGCATACGTGCTCGTGAATGCCTTTTTGCACCGCCAGCCATTCCGCCTGCGAACGATCGGGGCCGTCGCCAATCAGCAATAGTTTGGAAGGAATCTTCTTGCGTACGCGATCGAAGATTTCAATCACGTCGAGGACCCGCTTCACCGGCCGAAAGTTGGAAAGGTGCACCAGCAGCCGCTCTTCGTTGGCGACATACTCAATGCGTTTCTCCAGCCATTCTGGTCTGCGCTCGTAGTCGTCGCAGTTCACGAAATTGGGGATGACTTCGATGTGATTCTTGATGTCGAATACGTTGAGTGTGCGGTTGCGCAAATATTGCGAGATCGCGGTTACGCCGTCGCTCTGCTCAATGGAAAAGCGCGTAATCGGAAGATAGGAGCGGTCGAGCCCGACCAGCGTGATGTCGGTGCCGTGCAGGGTGGTGACAAACGGCAAATGGCGGCGCGGCGGAGTTGCTGCGAGCATCTGCTTGGCCAGCATCGCGCTCACCGAGTGCGGTATGGCATAGTGCACATGCAGCAGATCGAGTTCGTAGAGCTGCGAGACCTCGGCCATGCGCGTCGCCAGCGCCAGATCATACGGAGGATATTCGAATAGCGGATAGCGGGTGACTTCGACCTCGTGATAATGGATGTTCGGCTCCGGTCCGGTCAGGCGAATGGGCTGCGAGTACGAGATGAAGTGAATTTCATGGCCGCGGCGAGCCAGCTCAAGTCCCAGTTCGGTAGCGACCACTCCGCTGCCGCCGTAGGTTGGATAACACGTGATGCCAATCTTCATGATTCTCCCATTGCGAGTTTAACCATATCAGCATTGGATTCGCGCGAGGGGCCAGGGATGCAAGAGGGAGCCAGGGCTTTGCGCCCACCGTTTGCCCTGTTCCACGCCAGCCAGCTAAACTGAATAGCCCGGGGTAACAACTATGCTCGTAGTCATGCAGGCGCAGGCCACCGAAGAGCAGGTGCGCGCCGTTTGCCAGAAAATCGAAGCGCTCGGATACCGCGCCCACTCCATGCCCGGAGCGCAACGCACCGCCATCGGCATTACCGGCAATAAGGGAGAAGTCGAGTCCGGCACGCTGGAAGAGATGCCGGGCGTGCAGGAAGTCATCAAAGTTTCGAAGCCCTACAAACTGGTGAGTCGCGACACCAAGCCCGACAACACTGTCATCAATTTTCCCCGCGCGAATGGAGCGAGCGTCAGCATCGGAGGCTCCGACCTGGCCATCATTGCTGGGCCTTGCGGCATCGAGGGCCGCGAGCAGGCTTTCACTATTGCCGAGCGCGTCGCCCGCGCCGGAGCCCAGTTCTTCCGCGGTGGCGCTTACAAGCCGCGCACTTCTCCTTATTCTTTTCAGGGACTAGGCGAAGAAGGCCTGAGAATCATGGCTGAGGTCCGTGAACGCTTCGGCCTGCTCATCGTGACCGAGGCAGTCGATTACGAATCGCTCGACCTGGTTGACCAGTATGCCGATGTCATCCAGATCGGCGCGCGTAACATGCAAAATTTCTCTCTGCTCAAACGCGCTGGCCGCGCTCACAAGCCGGTTCTTTTGAAGCGGGGCATCTCGGCGACGCTGGAAGAATTTCTCATGGCCGCCGAGTACATTATGAGCGAAGGCAACTACAACATCGTCCTGTGCGAGCGCGGCGTGCGCACGTTTGCCGATCATACTCGCAACACGCTCGATCTCAGTATTGTGCCCGCGGTGCAGCGCCTCAGCCATCTGCCCATAATCGTCGATCCCAGCCATGGCACTGGCAAGCGCAACAAAGTTACGCCACTCTCCAGAGCCGCTGTCGCCGTCGGAGCCGATGGACTGATCGTCGAAGTGCATCACGATCCCGATCGCGCTTTGTCGGATGGCATGCAGTCGCTGTTCCCGGATCAGTTTGACGCGCTGATGGTGCAGGTGCGGCAGATCGCGGCGGTGCTGGGACGCAGCATCCCTGTGTCAACCCCAGTCCACTCGGGCGCGATTTTAGAGGATTGATCTTATGGGACGAAACCGGCCGCTCGCTCTTTCGATATTACTGATCGTCTGCGTCATACAACCGGCCGCGCTGCTCAGCCAGGACAATTCGGCGAGGGAAACCTACGATGGAGTGCCAGTGTGTCAAAACCGCCGCGGAGTTTTTCCGCACGCTACCTACCAGCCGGCTCCCGACTACGACGACAAAGCTCGGAAGAAAAAGATTGAGGGCGTGGTTACGCTCTCCACCATGGTGACCACAGAGGGCCGGACGGCGGATATCAAGCTCGTAAAGTCGCTGACCCCGGGTCTCGACCAACAGGCGATCAAGAGCGTCTCGCGATGGAGGTTCGAGCCAGTGGTGCAGGACGGGCAGCCTTGCCCAATGCGAGTCAATGTCCAAGTGCAATTCAAACTGTATTGACGTTCGCCGGGACCGATAATCTCTTGCCACCAGCGAGGCCAACTCGTCCTTGAAAAAAGTTCTGCTACTCGCCGTCCTCGTCCCCCTGGTCCTTGCCGCGGGATGGTACTACTTTCACGAGCGCACTCTGCCCGGCTACGGACCGCTTTATCGCGAGTACGCTTACATTTCGAATGGCAAGAGCAACACGGTTACCGTTATCGATCTGCGCAGCTTTCGGACGGTGCGAACTTTGCAGGTGGGCACTGATCCTACTGGAATCGCAGCTAACCCTAAGCGCAACGAGGTTTACGTCGTTAACTCCGGCTCTTCGAATATCAGCGTGATTGACGCCGAGCAGAATAAAGTTGTTGCCACCATCGGCGTCTACGGTCGTCCTTTTTTCATCGATGTTTCTCCCGACGGGCACCGCGCCTTTGTTGCCAATTCGGGCTCGGCGAATGTTTCAGTGCTCGATCTCGATCGGCGTACGGCGGCCGCTACGCTGCATGTCGGCGCAAGTCCGGGGTTGGCGCGCGTTTCGCCGGATGGATCCACCGTGGTGGTCTCCAATCGCGCCGATAATTCTGTCTCGATCATCGATGCGACACGGCTGGCGGTGCGCTCGGCGATCAATATCTGCATTCATCCGGAAGACATCGCCATTCTGCCGGATTCGAGTAAGGCGTTCGTCTCGTGTTCGGGATCGGGGCAGGTGGCGAGCATCGATCTTAAGAAAGACAGACTGCTGGCGCTCCTCGATGTTGGAAAGTCTCCGGTGAGTCTGGCGCTCAAGCCGGACGGCGGAGAGCTGGTTGCGTTCAACTTCGATGCCGGCAGCATTTCCATGATCGAGACCACCCCCAGCGAGGTGTCGGGCAGTTTTCTGATCGGCGACCAGCCCACGCGGGGCGTGGTTTCGCTCGACAACTCACGCTTATACGTCTCCAACTTCGGATCGAATAATGTCGCGGTTTACGACATCGATCTCGGCAGAATCATCGCGTATCTTCCGGTGGGGACGCATCCCGATGCGATGGCGCTCTCTGAGAACCAGAATTATCTGCTGGTGGTCGACTCCGGCTCGGGAGACCTGGCGGTGATTCAGAAACGCACTCCGAAGAAGAAACTTGAACCTTCGGAATATTCGTTGCTGACTATGATTCCGGTGGGCGTGCAGCCCAATCAGATCGTGGTGAAGTCGTTTCGGGCTACGAAGCTTATAGGGGGTCGCTGAGAAAACCCTTGCTTG
>JBEKED010000019.1:0-21115 GCA_050014035.1 Terriglobales bacterium | reverse complement strand
GCTACTCGCCCATTCGCGCCTTCTTTCGTCAATTCACCATTGTTTACGTGCTGGCGAGTGAACGCGATCTGGTCCGGCTCCGCACCAACTATCGTTCGGGTGAGGTGGTTTACCTGTATCACATGGTCGCCAGCCCGGAATGGTCGCGGCTGCTGTTTCTCCAATACCTGCAACAGGCGAATCGTCTGCGCGATCAGCCACGCTGGTTTAACGCGGTCACCGACAATTGCACTACTAACATCTTCGCGCAAATGGCAGCGACCGGCCGTATGCCGGCGGGGAGTTCGCGATATGCCTGGTGGGTGCTTTTGAATGGCCGGGCTCCGGAGCATCTTTACCGTGGCGGAAACTTCGCCGGCAATTTACCTTTCGCCGAATTGAAGCGGCAGGCGTGCATTAATCCGGTCGCGGTCACACTCGATGATGCGCCTGATTTTTCGCGGCGCATTCGGCGGAATCGGGCCGGGTTCGACTTGGTTGGGCCCAGTAACGAAGTGTCGCCGCGCCCACAAAACTGAGTTGCAGATGACATCGATAACACCGTGGAGATAAAAATGTCGACAACTCGGAAGCGCTCGGCAGTCGCACCTCTGCGGCTAAAGCCGATGGTAAGAATACGCCAGATATCGCAGCGGTAAACCGCTGCGCCACCCAAAAGCAAGGACAAGATCGAGTCCCTCCGCAGCTTGTAAAGCCGTGCTCTTCCCCGAACGAGTTAAGGGATCAGCGTTTGTTACCGGCGACACTTCCCTTCTGCGCTGGTTTCGCCAACAATAGAAGCTTCCGTGACGGAAACCTCCATTCACGCGGGCCGGGTCAGCACGGCTTCTCCCAGGGCGACGACCGCCACGCCGACTACCACCATGGCCAAGGCCATTGAGCGCTATTTCAACCTGGCGCTTTATCTGCTTGTGCTCAGTGGATTCGGCGCGCTGGCTTCGACTGGAGGACTGGATTTGCCGGCCGTGGTGCTGGTGGGAATGGCGCTGGTGTTCCGCGGATATCAACTTTTGACGCGCCGCGAGTTTTCTATCCCGGAGCGCTGGACTACTTTACTGACGCTGATCTACGTCTTCGTCTACCTTGGCGACTACGTTTTTCTATCGCGCAGTTTTCTGGGAGCGACCATTCACCTGGTGCTATTTGCCATGGTCGTCCGGCTGTTCTCGCTGCAGAAAACGCGCGACCATTACATGCTCGCCGCACTTTCGTTTGGCATGGTGCTGGCCGCCGCCGTGCTTACGGTGGGCAGCGTGTTTCTGCTTTCTTTTGCGGGCTTCCTGCTGGTTGCCGTCATCACTTTTGTGCTGATGGAGATGCGGCACTCGGTTGTCTCCGAGTCTTCGCACGCGCTCGATCCACGCGGCGCTGCTGCCGGCGTTCTCTCTCCGAGCGTCTCTCCTACGCAGCGCATGGCTTACGCGCTGCTGGCCATCGCGCCGGCGCTGATGCTGATGATCCTGGCCGGGAGCTTTCTGATCTTTTTCCTTCTGCCCCGCGTTTCTTCCCGCTACCTGAGCGCCTTCACTCCGACCAGCGACGTTTCCACGGGTTTCACCGACCGCGTGCAACTGGGACGCATCGGCCAGATTCAGCAATCCAATTCGGCCGTGATGCACATCGAGATCGAGAACGATCTGGCGGGCGCGTACGACTTGAAGTGGCGCGGGATTGCGCTCAGCTCTTTCAACGGCAGAGAGTGGACGAACTCGTACGATCAAACCCAGCTGCGGCCGGGGCTGGATGGCAGCTATCGACTGGCGCCAGGGCGCGACCCGCGCGCGGCGGCGGGCCGATCGATTCGTTATCGCGTGCTGATGGAGCCGCTTGGAACCAATGTATTTTTTTTGGCCGAGCGGCCGCAGAAGCTCATGGGGAATTTCCGGCAAGTGAGTATGGACTCCGGCGGCGCCGTATACGACAATGATGCCGATCATCCTATCAATCGGTATGAAGCCGAATCGCAGTTGGCGGCGATCGACAGCGACGAGCTTCGAGTAGCGCCGAACACCGTGCCCAGAGGCATGGAGGAGTACCTGAAGCTGCCGCCGCTCGACATTCGTATTTCGAAGCTGGCGGAAAAAATCACGGCTGCGGCTCCCAGCAACTACGACAAAGCGGTCGCGCTGGAGCAATATCTGTCGACGCACTTCGGATACACGCTGGAACTGCCCCGCAGTCTGCCGCAGGATCCGCTGGCCGATTTTTTGTTTGCGAGAAAGCGGGGGCACTGCGAAGATTTTGCCAGCTCGATGGCGGTGATGCTGCGCTCGTTGGGCGTGCCGTCGCGAATCGTGACCGGGTTTCGCGGGGGAGAATTCAATGACCTCACCGGGCAGTATGTGGTGCGGGCCAGTGACGCGCATTCGTGGGTGGAGGCCTATTTCCCCGGGTCGGGTTGGGTCAGCTTCGATCCGACTCCGGCGGCAAGTGTGCCGACGCGGACGGGATGGTCGCGGATGCAACTCTATGTCGATGCGGCCGCTTCTTTCTGGCGGGAATGGATTATCAACTACGATTCCAGCCATCAACGCACGTTGGGGAAGGACGCGGCGAACAATACCCGGCATTTTTTGGAAGACGCGCGGCGCTGGGTTGTGCAACAGCATCGCGCTATGCTGCGGTCGGCGCGGCGAGCGCACGGGCGTTTCAGCAAGTTTCCTGTGCGCTGGCTGGGCGGGGTTGTCGGTTTGGTTGCGGTGCTGCTCACGCTGGTAAATCTGCGGCGCATGGTGGGCGGAATCCGTGCCCGCAGTTTGCGGGCGCATCCGGGGCGTGCGCCGCGTGAATCGGCCGCGCTTTGGTATGAGCGGATGGTGAGCCGCATGGCTCGGCTGGGCTGGCGCAAGTCGCCGTCGCAAACGCCGCTGGATTTTGTGGCGGCGATTCAGGAAGCGGCATTGCAGAAGAAAGTTGCCAGATTCACGCGCGCGTATGAGTCGGCGCGCTTCGGCGAGTCGGTCGACGACGCGCAGAGCTTGCCAGAACTATTCAGGGACATCACAGCGGAGGATACGCCAGGCAAAATAGAAAGCCGCACGGGGTAGAGGATCGCCGCGGCCGGTCGTTACTGGTGAGCTGGGCTTGGCTTGGGCGCGGGCGTCCGTCCTTACGTAAACCCTAGAAGCGGTGCATTACTCCTACGCCTACGTAATAGTTGTGCTGACGGCTATTGTTGGTGACTACGTTCAGGTCGGGATCTCCGGAGTAGAAATCGCGCGCTTCGAAACGCGCGCCCCAAACATGCCAGAACCATACATCGAGTCCAGCCCCGAACTGGACCACGCCGGTATTGCTGTCGCTGCCGGGGTTTGGATTTTCGTAAAGCGTTACCGGCGATACCCGGAAACGGCCATAACCGCCGCCCACGCTGACCCACGGAGTCACCGAGTCAGCGGAGAAAATGTTCACTCGCAGCGAGGGCGTTACGAAGAGCATTCCGATGTCCTTGGGATTTGTGCCGAGGTTGTAGTTCACGTTCATCCGGGGAATAATGGCAACCGGCAATTCCCCGTAGAGTCCGAAGATTTTATAGGTCTTGAGCAGGCGGCCGTAATTGAACGCGACGCTTGGCGGGTTGGCGAAATGCACCGGCAAGCCCGTACTCGGCACCGTCTCGGTGCTGACAAAAGTTCGGCCCGCCGTGACAGAAAGCTGATTGATCTGCGCCGTGGCGCTGGCGACGAGAACCAGAACTGACACGGCAAGAACTGCGAGACGTTTAGCCAACATCTCTCCTCCGGAGTATTGAGGGATGTAGTTTTGATTTCCCTAAGATTAGCACGCGCTGCCCGAATCCGGTCCAAGACCGGGCGAAACTTAGGTACCTTCGTGGTGCCCCGGTTAACGCGTTCTGCGTATTGCTCTGAGGGGTATTGCTCTAATTTGAAGTTTTCGTTACCAATGGAATGTGGATGCTACGCAGCTTCAGATCCGGCGCTTAACACCGGCCGACGCCGCCTTGTTTCGCGACATTCGACTGGAAGGGCTGCGACTCAATCCCGAAGCATTCGGCAGCACGTTCGAAGCTGAAAATGCGCGGTCTGTAGCATTTTTCGCGGAACGGCTTGCCGGTTCAAGAATCTTTGGCGCGTTCCAAGGCTCGGAACTGGTCGGCATCGCAGCCTTGTTGATCGGACAAGGACAAAAAGAGGCTCATAAGGGCAGGCTGGTGGGGATGTACGTTCGGCCTGGGTCGCGAAAGGCTGGCGTCGGGCAGCGGATGGTTGAGACCATCATCGAAGTTGCGCGGCAGTCGGTCGAACTGATCGAGCTGTCGGTAGTCAGCGACAACGAAGCAGCGCGGCGGCTCTATGAACGACTGGGGTTCGTGGCGTGGGGACTTGAAAAAAAGGCACTCAAGCAGGAAGGGCGCTACTATGACGAAGTTCATATGGCTAAGGACCTCAAGTCGGAATGAAGCAAGGGTCGCGGACCGGGCTAAAACCGTTACCACCAAGGTCACGAAGGTACACGAAGTAGAACAGCAAAGACCAAAGCTTTGCGGAATGCTAAAATCAGTTAACCTTGTTTCCTGCTGATCGTCTCTGATGTGCCTGGAAAGATGCCCGTAAAGAAAAACATATTCGCGACTGCGGGGCCGACTGCCCCGGCCAAGGTGGGCTTTGTGAGCCTCGGCTGCCCGAAGAATCTCGTCGATAGCGAAGTGATGATGGGCCTGTTGACGCAGGCTGGAGCCGAGCTCACTCCTGATGCGGAAGACGCCGACGTCATCGTGGTGAATACCTGCTCATTTATTGGGAGCGCGCAACAGGAATCGATCGATACCATCCTTGAAATGGCGCGCCACAAAACTGACGGCAAGGCGAAGCGACTTGTCGTTGCCGGTTGCCTGGTGGAGCGGTTTCACGATGAGATACGCAAGAATATTCCAGAAGTGGACGCGGTTGTCGGCACCGGCGAATTGGAGAAAATTCTGGCCGCGGCCGGAGTGGCGGAAACGCCGCGCACGCCGTCGCCGTTCAACATTTTAACGTCGAATCTCGCAACCTCGCGGCCGGAAGGCGATCATCGCCGCGGACAGGGACGCTTTGCGCGCGATTCCTGGGACGGCGCGGTCGCCGATCTGCCGAATTACCTTTACGACGAGCACACGCCGCGCGTGCTGACTACGCCGCGCTCTTCGGCTTATATCAAGATTGCTGAAGGCTGCGATCATCCTTGCAGTTTCTGCATTATTCCGCAGCTTCGGGGACAGTTTCGCTCGCGGAGGTTTGAGTCGGTGATCGCCGAAGCCGAGCGGCTGGCACAATCGGGCGTTCGCGAGATCACGCTGATCGGACAGGACACGACCTGCTACGGCGAAGACCTTGGACTGAAAGATGGCCTGGCGCTGCTGCTGGAAAAACTCGCGGGCGTTGATGGACTGCGGTGGATTCGCTTCCTCTATGCGTATCCGAACAAGATCACCGGTCGGCTGCTGGCGACGATCGCGGCTCACGATAATATTTGTTCGTATATTGATGTGCCGCTGCAGCACGCTTCGGCTACGGTTCTGAAGCGCATGAAGCGCGGCGGCGGAGGCGATCTGTTCCTGCGCTCGATTGAGAAGATGCGCCGCGTGATTCCCGGCGTTACGTTGCGGACTTCGTTCATCGTCGGCTTTCCCGGCGAGACCGAAAAAGAATTTGACGAGCTTTGCAGCTTTGTGAAAGAGGCGGGCTTCGACTGGATGGGCGCATTCGGCTATTCGGATCAGGAAGGCGCCGGCGCCTTTGACCATGAGAAAAAACTTTCCGCGCGCGAGATCGAGAGCCGGCGCAAGGCGGTGATGTCGATCCAAAAGAAGATCAGCCAGGCGAAGAAAAAGTCGCTGGTGGGGCACGAGTTCGACTTGCTGCTGGAAGGCGCTTCGAGCGAGTCCGACCTGCTGCTCGAAGGGCGCACCGCGATGCACGCGCCGGAGATCGACGGCAAAGTCTTCGTGAACGATTATCCCGAGGGGAGCGAGCCTCGGGAGGGAGAGTTTTATCGGTGCCGCATTACCGCCGCGCACGATTATGATTTGGTGGCGGAGATCGTTTAAGGTGAGGCTGTGCTGGTTCGGGTCCGGAATCGCGCACGAGCGACCTCTTTGATGGAGTTGTCATCCCTCGCGAAGCGAGGGACCTGCATTTAGCGGCGAACTGCAGATCCCTCGCTTCGCTCGGGATGACAAAATATTGGAAGATGACAAGATCTTGGACAATGACAAGATCTTGGAATTGGAGTTTAAGGCTGAGCTTTCACTTTCGCCACGGCTTTAGACGTTAGAGGAAGCCTGCCATTTCCTTATGCCGCGCAAACGTTCCATCAAGCTCCGCTGCCCGATCTGCAAAAAGCCGGCCAAGGCTGGTGACGCGGACTTCCCTTTTTGCAGCGAGCGTTGCCGATTGATCGATCTGGGCAAATGGGCTAGCGGCGGGTACGTGATTTCGTCGCCGGTGGCCGACGCCGACGAAGCGGTGCGGCAAGACAGTCTCGATGACGAGGACGGAGACTGATGGATTCCCCCGATGCCGCTTCTGCGCGGCAAGGTTCTCCCCTTTGGGCTACGGCCGTCGCAACGTTCTTTGGTGCGGGGCGCATCAAACCAGGGCCTGGCACCTGGGGATCGCTGGCTGCGGTTATTTTGTGGGCGGTTGCTAGTCTTCGAATCCCGGTTGCGAGCCGCACTTGGGCTACGATCGTCGCAGCGGCCGTTGTTACTCTGATTGGAATTCCCGCCGCCACTCGGGTCGCGCGCGCGTCTGGCTCGAAGGATCCGCAATTCGTCGTCATTGATGAAGTTGCGGGACAACTGGTGGCGCTCATTGGAGTGCCGCTCGCTTGGAAAAGCTTTCTGGCGGGCTTTATACTTTTTCGTGTCTTCGATATCTGGAAACCGTTTCCGATTCGGCGACTGGAGCGGCTACCCGAAGGTACGGGCATCGTGGTGGATGACTTGGGAGCGGGACTTTATGCGCTCGCCATCATGCATCTCTTGTTACACTTTGGTCTTCTAATCAGGTAGCCCCGGAATCAAATTCATGAGCATTTCCGACCGCCTGCTGGGAAAAAAGAATGTTAACGGAAAGCCGCATATCGACGCGGTTGCGCCCACTTGCGCCTTGCCCGGAGGCGAAGTTCGTATCATCGGAAAGAGCTTGCGTCCTCCGGAGTTGCGGCGTCCGAGCGTGCGCTTCGGCGACCTGGAAGGCTCGGTTTTAATCAGTTCAGACGAATTTGTAGTGGCGCGCGTGCCCGAGGGAGCGGCGTCGGGCCCGGTGACGGTCGGCACCAACGGACACGTCAGCAATCCGCATTCGATTAAGGTTGCGGTGGCCGTGGCCGACAATCTTCATCCGGTTGCTAATCCCGCGCTCGACCGCGAAGGCAATATCTTTGTGACGTTCTCTGGATCGCGCGGACAGAAAACTCCGGTGTCGATTTTCAAAATCGATACCAACTACAACGTGAAGCCGTTTCTCAGCGACCTGATGAACGCCACCGCGATTGCGTTTGACCGCGAAGGCCAGATGTACGTTTCGTCGCGGCATGACGAAGCGGTGTACAAGGTGGCGCCGAATGGGACCATGTCCACGTACGCCGAAGGCATGGGAGTTGCGACTGGGATCGCCTTCGATCGCGAGGAGAATCTTTACGTCGGCGATCGCAGCGGAACCATTTTCAAAATCGCGCGCGACCGGCAGATTTTTGTGTTCGCGACGCTGGAGCCGAGCGTTTCCGCGTATCATCTCGCCTTCGGGGCGCAGGGGGATATGTTCGTCACCGGGCCCAGCACTTCCAGTTTCGACTCAGTCTATAAAGTCGACCCGCATGGAACGGTGTCCGTTTTCTACCGCGGGCTGGGGCGTCCGCAGGGGCTGGCGCTGGATGTCGATGGCAACATCTATGTGGCCGCGTCGTTGGCCGGAAAACGCGGCATCGTGAAGATTACGCCACAAGGCAACGCCAGCGTTGAAGTCTCCGGCCAGGGCTTGGTCGGACTGGCGTTCGCGCCGGGCAAGTCCGCGATTCTGGCGACCAACAGCGCCGTGCACCACATTTCGTGGAACATTCAGGGACGGCCGCTGCTGCCGGAGTGATGGGAAATTTGTGATTTGCGATTTGTGATTTGTAATTTTAGAATTTATTTTGCCTCCGCGAGATTTCCTCTTCCCAAGATTCCCAGTGAGATTTAGTCGCCGGCAAGCTTGACCGCCGACGAATACCCACTTGGAAACCGGGTTTCCTCATGTAGGCGCAGATCCTCTATCCAGTTGTGAATTCCCTGCTCGGCGAGCGGGGAGCGGGGATAAAATTCAAATCCAGATTTGGCATTCGTACTGTGGCGGACGGTGGCCAGAATCTCCACCGGAAGGCCCTGCAGGCGCAAATCGATGACAACCGTTTCTCCCACGCGCGGCGCGCCACAGACCAGCGCCGACATTCCGCTGATGCTTACGTCCAGAGTTACGGCTTGCGTTGTAGCCGGCCCAAAGCGCAAGAAACGCTTCAGGTTGAAAGCGACGCTGGTCACGTAGCGGGGTTCGCGCCGGCCGACTTTGCAGACGCGGGACGGGGCAGGTGTTCCTGCACTTTCCACGGAGCTATCGCTCACCTTATGCATATCTCTCTCCTTCGGTGATTTGCCGCGGTTCGTGCGATAGCTACGAGGGCTTACCGCTGGGCCATCCGTTGCCCATCCGCAGGCACGCGCGAATCACGCCCAGCAACTCTTCGTTGTCGGCGGGCTTCTGGAAAAAAGCGATGGCGCCGGATTCGAGCGTGCGTTTTTCGTTGGCCTCGGGATCGCGGGCGGTGAGAACGATCACCGGGATCATGGAGAGCGCGGGATACTGTTGCAGGTTTTGCAACACTGCAAAGCCGTCGCCCGCGGGAAGGCCGAGATCGAGAATGATGAGGTGGGGACGTTCCTTCAGAGCCATGGCGATCGCCGAGTAGCCGTCGCAGACATTGAAGGTATCGAAGTGGTTGGCGCGCAGGCGCAAACTCAGCGCCTGTCGGAGATCGGGATCATCGTCCACCACCATAATTTTGGCTCGCTCCATGGGTTGCTCCTCAGAGTATTTTTCGGTGTGCATTTTTGTTCTCCTTCTTCTTCCGTATTTCGATTTCCGTATTTCAATGAGCCATTGCTTTGCTTCGAAGACCTTGCTGAACCAGTTCAGTGACAAAGTCGGCCACTCCCCAGACTTGTTGTTCCAAGGTTCTGGGGTCGGCGACGGGCGGCCCGGGGATCGTTTCGGCGGTCACGCGCAGGGTGCCGCTGGACTTCAACTTCGGCAGGCCGCCGACCTGGTCGCGAATACGCTCCATCATGATGTTGACTTTCTCCATGTCGGTGGAAGCGACTACAAAAAAAGTTTCGTCGGCGCCGCTTGTTTCCATGGGCGGAAGAACCAGGTCTTTGTCGACATAGATGCAGCGGCGCAGCCGCTCCAGACATTGCTGGCAGACTTCTTTCCAGCTTCCGCGCAGGGCTCTGGACAACGGGGCCAGTTCTACACGCAGCAGCACCAGGTCATCCCGCAATCGTCCCTGATGGGTGATCACCGGAAGCAGGAGCTTGGCGAGAGAATAAAGCGGCAAAGTGAACGAAAAGGTGCTGCCCGATTCGGGCTCGCTGGCTACCCACATCCTGCCGCCGTGGAGGGTAACGATTTCCTTGGCGATGTAGAGGCCCAGACCGAGGCCGGTGCGGTTGCCATCCACGGCATTGGGATCCTGGTAGAGGCGCTCAAAAACCCGCGGCAGAGCCTCTTGCGGAATGCCGCGGCCGCTGTCGCTGACCGAGACATAAACGGCGCTCGGATCGGTCTCCACGATCGCGGCTTTCACGGTCACCGCCCCATTCGCGGGAGTGAACTTGATGGCGTTGTCGATCAGGTTGACCAGCACTTCGAGAGCGCGATCGGGATCGGCGTAGACGATGGGGACAGCCGGATCGACGACCAGTTCGAGGTTGACGCGTTTTTCGCCGGCCGTCGGCTGCATCATTGTGACTGCTTGCTGTACCAGTTCCTGAATGTCGATGCAGCGCCGTTCGATTCTGAGCTTGCCGCTTTCGGCGCGAGTGGCTTCAAGCAGGTCGCGGATCATGGCATGCAATTGATGGGTACTCTTCAGCACCGCCTTCAGGTGATCGGTTTGATTGGGAAGCAACGGGCCAGCCAATCCGTCCAAAAGCAGGGTTACATACTGGTGAATACAGGTCAGCGGTGTGCGCAATTCGTGCGAAACGTGGGAGAGGAATCGATTCTTGAATTCAAGCTGCTGCTTGCGGTTGAGTTCAAGAGCGCGCATCAAGCCTTGCCGTTCGATGGCGTAACGAAGGGCTCGTTCCAGTTGTTTACTGGTAATGTCGCCTTTGACGAGGTAGTCCTGAACGCCCATGTGAACGGCTTTGGTTGCCAGCGCCTCGTCGTCCTGACCGGAGAGGATCACGACCGGAACATTGGGCGCCTTTTGCATGATGCGGCGAAAAGTGTCGGCGCCGTGACTATCGGGAAGATTCAAGTCGAGCAACACGAGCGTGGGTGTTTCGGTATCGAGACAAACGAGCGCATCGGCCAGGCGTGGGACGCAGTTCACCTGGACATCGGATTTGCCTTCTACCAGGCGGAGACGCACCAAGTCCGCATCTCCGGGGTTGTCTTCGATCAATAAAACGCGTGGGGTTTCGTGATCCATTATGTTTCCTTTCGTGGCAGACTCGCGGAGCCCAGCCAGAATCGTTCGATCGACTGCACCGTGGAAAGGTAATCGTTCAAATTCCCCGGTTTGCTGACGTAACAGTTCGCGCCCAGTTCGTAGCTGCGTCCGATGTCGGACATGGAACGCGAAGTGCTGAATACCACGATGGGGATGGTGCGCAGATCGGTATCGGTCTTCACTTCCGCCAAAACCGCTCTTCCATCTTTCTTCGGCAGATTCAGGTCGAGGATTACCAGGTCGGGACGAGGCTTTTCCGCATGGATTCCGGAGTGGTTGAGAAATGCCAGCGCTGCTTCGCCATCGCCCACACTTTCAACCTGTATACGGTTAAGGTTTTCCTGGAGCGCCACGCGGGCTAAGTCCACATCGGCGGGGTTGTCATCCACTAGAAGGATTATGAGGACTTGTTTCATGATCGTGCGCACCCTTCTTGTATGGGGGCGGCGGCAGGCAAGGTGAACTTAAAAATGGAACCATGGCCTGCCTGCGCGTCAACCCAGATCTTCCCGCCACAATGCTCGATGATTTTCTTGCAGACGGCGAGACCAATTCCGTTGCCCGGATATTCGGTCCGGGTGTGCAAGCGTTGAAAGACCACAAAAATGTTTTCCGCGTATTCCGGGGCAATGCCGATGCCGTTGTCGCTCACGCTGAACATCCACTGCTCGCCCGCCTTTTCGGCCTGGACGGAAATCGCGGGCGGTTCTTTCCCGTGGAACTTGATCGCGTTCCCGATCAGATTCTGGAAGACCTGCGTCATCTGCGAGCGGTCCGCCCAAACCACGGGCAGCGCCGCATGCGTGACCACCGCACCGCTGGCTTGCATCGCCGGACCCAGACTGAGCAGAACTTCCTCCACCGCCGCGTTGCAATCGACGCGTCCGCAAGTGGCGCCACACCGGCCAACTCGTGAAAAGGCGAGCAGGTCCAGAACCAGGGTCTGCATGCGCAAAGCACCCTCGCGGGCATAGCCGATAAATTTGTCGGCGTCCTCGTCGAGCCGGCCCTGATAGCGCTCGGCAAGCAACTGCGTATAGGCCGCCACCATGCGCAGCGGCTCCTGCAGGTCGTGTGAAGCCACATAGGCAAACTGCTCGAGGTCCGCGTTGGAGCGGGCGAGTTCCTCGTTCTTCCGCGCCAAGTCCTCTTCCGCCAGCCGGCGCAAACGAAGTTGACGTCTTTCGTCCAAGGCGCGGCGGATGGCTTCGGGGAGTCGCGCCAGACCATCCTTCAGAACATAATCCGTGGCGCCCCGTTTGATGCACTCCACCGCCGTGATGTCTCCCAATGCTCCAGAGACCAGGATTAGGGGAACGTCCAACCCGGCGCGCCGCAGCACATCCAGCGCTTCCATACCTTTCCACTGCGGCAGGTTGTAGTCGGCGATCACCACGTCGGGACTTTGCAAGCGCAGTTGCTGCTCAAACTCGGCCTCCGTCTGCACCACCGCCACGGAAAATGAGAAGCCGCCTTTACGCAGAGCCTGGGCCACAAGCTCCGCGTCCATTTCGTTATCTTCAACATGCAGCACCCGGATTTTGTTGGGTTCCGGTGTGAGCAATGATGCGTCTTTAATGTCGGTCATGAGCCAGTCCTGCCAGATGCTGCTGATCTTCCATTACCGGCGGTTGATTGATGACCAGCCAGTACAAGCCGACGGTCTTGACCGTTTCCCGGAACTGATCGAAATCGACGGGCTTTTGAATATAGCTATTCGCCCCCAAGTTATAACTAGCCACCAGATCCCGTTCTTCTTTCGATGAGGTCATGATGACGACCGGGATAGTCTTGGTCCTGGGGTCGCTCTTGATCCGCTTGAGCACCTCCATGCCATCGACCTTGGGCAGTTTCAAGTCCAGCAGCACTAACTTGGGAGGATGCTCGAACGATCGGTGCGTGAACGCCCCGTGACAGAAGATAAAGTCCAGAGCCTCCGCGCCGTCGCGTACGACAAAGATGTGGTTGGCTAGCTTCTCTCGCTCCAAGGTATGCAGGGCGAGATCGACATCTTCCGGACTGTCCTCGACCAGCAGTATGTCCAGTTCTTCTGAGCTCATCGTTGGCCTCCAGCCGTAGCTCCATTGCTTTTCGATTTGGCCTCTGTTTGCGCGCCGAGAGTGAAATAGAAAGTTGCACCCTTGTCCACTTCCGCCTCCGCCCACACCCGACCTTCATGCTTGTGTACGATTCGCTGCACCGTCGCCAAGCCTATGCCCGTGCCTTCAAACTCTTCCGCGCTATGCAACCTTTGAAAGACGCCGAACAATTTGTCGACATATTTCATGTCGAAGCCGGTTCCGTTGTCCCGGATCATAAACACGGGGTGCCCTTCTTCTTCTTTTCCGCAGGCGACTTCGATAACAGAGGGAGCGCGGTGGCGGGTGAACTTGAGCGCGTTCGCCAATAGGTTTTGCAGGACCTGCTTGACCAGAATCGGATCGCAATCCACCGGCGGCAGGTCGGCGATCACCCATTCCACCTGCCGCCCCTCGCACTCGGGTTGCAGCATGGTCACTACCTCGGCGACCAGGTCGTTCAAGTTCGTGACGCGTGGATTCAAGGCGTGGCGGCCAACCCGCGCCAGATTCAACAATTCGTCGACCAGCAGGCCCATTCTTTGCGTTCCGGATTGAATGCGCTCGACATAGCGCTGCGCTTCGGGGACGAGCGTCGCTCCGAATTCCTCCACCAATAACTGGGAGAAGCCACTGATATGCCGCAACGGCGCGCGCAAATCGTGGGAGACCGAGTAACTGAAGGCTTCCAATTCTTTGTTGGCCGCTTTCAGTTCGGCGGTCCGTTCGAGCACGCGGATTTCTAGTTCGTCGTTGAGTTGGTGGATTTCGCGCTCCGCGACTTTATTGTGAGAGACATCGCGAAACGCGATCACCCCGCCACGCGTGATTCCGTTCTTGTCGATCAGGGGACTGGCGCTCGCCTCGATCCAAACTCCCTCGGGAGTTTTCGGATTGCGCACAAACATCTCGGCCGTGCACACCTCTCCGTGAAGGGCACGGATCAACGGAACTTGTTCCGGCAACAAAGGGGTCACGGTGTCGGGCAGGAAGAAGCCGTAGTGCGCGGGCCACTGCTCGCTCGGCAGTTTCGTCGGGCCGAAACCGAGGATTCTTTCCGCTGCTGGATTCCAGACGACGAATTTTTCTTTTTCATTCGCGACCACCAGTCCTTCGGAGATACTGTCGAGCACCGACTGCAGCATGAGGGTCTGGGTTTCGAGTGCCAGCCGGGAGCGGATCAATTCCTCTGCTTGGCGCGACAATTCCTCCGCCTGCCCGGCCAGGGCGGTCTCCACCTGTTTCCGCTCGGTGATGTCGTGGAGAACGGCGACACCTCCGCACAAGCCGCCCGCTGCGTCACTGAGAGGTCGCGCCGTGACTTCCAGAAATTTCCCCGGCAGATTCTCCGGCGGCTGCACCATCAGCTCCACCCGCACCGATTCTCCGTGCAGAGCTCGCACCAGCGGAAGGCGATCCGGCGGATACGGCGTGATTCCGTCCGGCAGAAAAATTTTGTAATGCGGCGTCCACTGCTCGGTGGGCAAGTCGTCGGCCCCACGACCCATCAGCTTTTTCGCGGAATTGTTCCAGATGAGGAAGTGGCCCTCGCGGTCGGCCGCCACCAGGCCCTCGCCCATGTTGTCGAGGACGAGCTGGAACATCGCGGTCTGCGCCTCTAAGGCTTTTCGCGAGAGCGCCAACTCGCTCGCCTGCACCGAGAGCTCTTCTGCGGCTCGTTTGCTCGCGGTGATGTCGATGTTGGTCTCAAGGATACGAACGGGCCGCCCTTGGCTATCGCGATGCAATGCCCAGGCGCTGGAGACAACGATGGTGCCGCCGTCACGCTTGCGGTGGATCAATTCGCCTTCCCACATGCCCGTCTCAAGAAGCTTTTTCTCGATGGTCTCCAGCGGCTCCGGAAATTGAGTATGGAAAAGATCGTGCGAAAGGATGCCCAACGCCTCCTGCGAAGTGAAGCCATAAAGCTTTTCCGCGCCTTGCGGCCAGTACACGACGCGGCTCTCCATATCGCGTACGAATACCTGGGCCGAGTCCATAACCTGAGCCTGCTCGCGAATGGCCCCCTCCGCCAGTTTGCGGTCGGTGATGTCGCGCGCGATTTTTGAAGCGCCAACAATTACACCGTTGTTGTCCCGGATCGGTGAAATCGTCACCGAAACATCGATGTGCGTGCCGTCTTTACGCACGCGGATGGTTTCGAAATGCTCGACGCTACCACCGCGTGCAATCTGCGCCAAAATATCGGATTCCTCGCTGGCTCGTTCCGGCGGCACGATCATCCACATCTTTTTGCCGACCGCCTCGGATGCCGTATATCCAAACACCTTCTCGGCGCCGTGATTCCAGGCAGTGATCGTTCCGTCAAGGGTCTTGCTGATAATGGCATCGTCGGAGAACTCAACGATGGCGGCCAGACGTTCGCGAGCTTCGGCCGCCTGTACTCTCTCCGTGACGTCGCGCAAGATCACAGTGAAGAGTTTTTTACCGCCGGTGACCACTTGCGAGATGGAGGCCTCGATCTGAAATTCATGGCCGTCGGCTCGCAGCGCCCACAGCAGGCCTTTTGGTGCCATGGCCCGATTGGTGACGTCAGTGTGGCCGAACCTGCGAATATCTTCGGCATGGGCAGCGTGGAGTCGTTGCGGAATGAAGCGGGTGAGGGACTGTCCCAGCGCTTCCGCCGCCGGGCAGCGAAAAATCCTCTCGGCGGCGCTGTTGAAGAGCACGATGCGCTGCTCTTCGTCGACGGTGATGATCGAGTCGGTGGCCGACTGGATGACGCCCGCGAGCCGGCCTTCGCTGTCACCCAAGGCGGCCGTGCGCTGGGCCACCCGGTGCTCCAGTTCCGCGTTTAGAGTGTTGACTTGAGCCCGAGCCCGAGCGCTGACCCCAATCTCGCGGCTGACTGTGAACCCGGCCATCGACAGGAAGATCACGCCCAATAGCGATCCCAACGCGATGATGGAAATATTGAAACGAGTGGCGGCACGGGCACGTTGAGTACGTTGCTCGAGGAGATGTTTCTCCGTGTCTTCCATCGCTGCAATCGTGGACCGCGCCGCATCCATGAGCTGTTCGCCTCGTTCCATCTGGGCCTCCGTAGGAGGTTTCCCCTGGTTCTGTCTCATGGTCACGACATTGGTGGCCGATTCGATTCTGGCATTCGCCTCTGCTTGCAGCGGTTCCAATCGTGGTCGCTGATCGCTGTTGTCCGCTACCAGCAGGCGCAACGTCTGAAGGTCCTGGGCGACCGCGTATTTTCCTGTCTTGTAAGGCTCCAGGAATGGCTCACTTCCGGTGAGAGCAAAACCCCGCGCACCCGTCTCCACATCGTCCAGGTGTCTGAGCATGGTTTCGAGGGCCGTTGACACTTCATGGGTGTGAGCGACCCACGCCGCATCGTCCTCCGCCTGGTGTGCCGCGCGCCAGGAAAGGAAGGCCAGCAGACTCGTCAGAAGTACGGCGACGGCAAAGCCGAGGTTGACGTTCCTCCGCAACTGCGCCTCCGCCTGCGGTTCCTCGAGCCTGCCTAGCGGCCGGTCGGCGTCTTCTTTGCTGACGCCCAGCGCTTCTTCCGCTTTTCTGCGTTCGGTGTCGCTGCGATCGACGATGAAAGCGATCCAGGTGACGAAGCCAACCAGCAAAGCACCGCAAAATATCGCAAGTATGCTTGCTTGCACCCAGGTGAAATGGGCTTCGGTCAAAAGGGGCTTCGATATCGACCAGCCAACGAGAGTAAGGACCAGCAGCGCGAGGGGAACTACCTTGCGGAGCAGCTGGGCTCCCGCGCTTTGGCTGCTCAGAAGCCCGCCCATGACCCAAGTGGGACGTGAACCGAGCAGGCCCGCCGCCAATACCAAGAAAGCGACGGCGGAAGGAAAGGCCATGGTTAAACCGGATACGCTGGGAGCGATCAGCAAGGCGAAGAAGCCAAATATGGCCACGATCGCCGTTGCAAAAGCAAGGTATTGGGCCAGCCAAATACCCCGGCGCGTCTTCCAATTCAGCAGTAGGAGGGCGGTGCTGAGAAGAATGAAAGCGCAGGCGGAACTGCTGGCGACCAAGCCCGGCCGCAGCCCCGGCATCCGCTCCGCTCCGGGGACGGCAAACAACAACTGGTCGAAACCGAGGTCGCAGGCGCAAATGTGCTCCACGGCAACGAGCACGCCCATTAAGCAGACTATGGCCGCTGAGATTCTCGCGATGAGCTTCCCAGCCCCAGCGAAAGGCTGACGGCTCTCTTCCTCTTTTTCTCTTCTCAGCAGCCACAAGGCCACGCCGAGCAGAATGCAACTGGCGGCCGTGTTTGGCACGAGCCTGACGGGTGGAACTCCCCAGGTGTCGAGTGAGGCGATGTGCAGTTCCCATCCCGCCAGACCCAACAGTCCGACCGCGACCGCAAACCCGGCGCTGGCGGATGCGAAGACGTTCAGCCGCCGGACCAGGCGAGGATCGCAACGGTCGCTGGTTTGTTGGCGCGCCTTTGACGTCAGATCCGGAATGTCCAAAATATCTTCACCACCAGAAGTAAACCAGGGAGGGTTACCTCCCGATGCTCGCGAGCTTTGGAGCCTGCGCCCAGCTGACCCCTCCCGCGCGGGAGGGGCTTTGGCCGGGTTGTCCTCCTCGAGAAGGACCTGACGCATTGATTTCATCGCCGGCTCCCCCCTTCTCGTGGAGACTTTGGGCAGGCAAAATGAACGGGAGCGAGAAGCCGCGGCCATTCCACTTGCCCAATCCTGCAAAGTAGCTGATGACGGTGAATAGATGGCGCAGCCGATGCCGCGCACACTTCCCGCATGAAGAAAACTATCGGCCCGGCACACCTCGTCTTGAGAGTCTAAAGACAAGTCAGAGCTCGCCGAAGGACAGATGGAGGCCAGCTATCCGGCCATGACCGCATGGACGTACTTGACCGGAATATTGCTTACGGGGATAAGCGAGGTACGGCCAATCGGGCGATAACCGCGAGCGCTGGTCTTGTTAGTGGAGAGCCGGGTGCGACGCCCGTCTCACCATCACGATTGGCTACTTTTTATAGACGGTGGGCTGAGGACCTTTTTCGAGGGTCTCGCGGTCCCAGATCATGCCTTCGCGGCTGAAGGAGGCGAGTTCGAAATCCTGGGAAAGTTCGAGGGCGTCGGTGGGGCAGGCATCTTCGCAGAGGCCGCAGAACATGCAGCGGCTCAAGTCATAAGTAAAGTTGATGAGTTCTTTGCGGCGAGTCTTTTCGTTGCGCTCGCTGGTCACGACAATCAGATTTTCCGGACAGGCGAGCGCGCATAGATCGCAGGAGATGCAGAGCGACTCATCCGTATCGGGATTCGTGTTCAGCCTCGGCGCGCCCCGGTAACGCTCGGCAACCTGCGGCCGCTCCAGGGGATACTGCTCGGTATAGATTTCTTTCGGATCCTGATAGCGGAACGTGACGTTCAGTCCCTGGATCAGGTCCACCAAAAACACCTTGCGCAAGAAGGCCGTGAATTCCATAACCCAGCTAGCATACCACTGACGGGAAATGCGCAGGTGTCGCAGGTCAAAAGATGGCCGGTGGAGACGCGGCTAGCCGCGTCTCCGCCGGCGAGAATGAGGATGAGGATTGAGTCGCATTACTGGTCGACCACTTGCGTCAGCGTGGAGGACTGGGCGGCAAGATAATTCGCGTCGCCGCTGTAGTTGGCTACGACGCTATCGTGGCCCACCGGCAGGGCCGAGGTCGTGAACTGAGCGACACCGCCTGCCAGGGTTGCCGATCCCAGCACATTACCATTCACTACAAATTGCACGGTCTCGCCGTTTGCGGGCGGTCCCGCGATCGAAGTCATGGTGACGGTAAAGGTCACTGGCTGTCCCAGCACCGAGGGATTCTGCGACGACGCGATCTGCATGGTCATGGTTGGAATCAGGAGATAACCGTCTTTGTTGGTCGAGATGGCGATCACTCCGGAGTCATTCACCTGCACCGCGTAGGTTTGCCGGTCGTCGGGGGAAAAATGGGCCGCAATGTTATCGAGGTCCTGCATGCCGTTCGATGGAGTCCAAACGAAACCATGAAGGGTTCCGTTCTTGTTGCTGGTCAGCGAAGTGCCCACGATCCATCCCAGATTGTTGATGCTGAGCGCAGCGCTTTCCCCGCCTCCCAGGGTGCCGAGGTCGGTGATGCCGGCGGCTTCGGTCCAGAAGAAAGCGTGGCGATAGCCCTTGGCCACGGGCGTTTGCCCCACAACGGTCCCCGAGTTGTTGATGGCAAATGCCAGCGTACCCGCCGCGCCCAGATTCTGCAGACCGGCGTTTGGCGTCCAGAGGAAGCCCAGCGGATTGGAACTGCCGTTGGGATAGTAATAACCAACCACCTGACTCGAGGAATTGATGGCCGTGGCCGTGGCGCCGCCGATGCTGGTGAGATTCGGAGTCAGATCCTGCATGGCGCCGGCCGAAGTCCACAGAAAGGCGTGCGGCAGATTCGCCGTAGTGAGCGAGAAGCCGACCACCGCGCCCGAATCGTTGATGCCGTTCGCTGCGCTCCACTTGCCGCCGAGTGAACCCAGCCAGTTGACGCCCGCGGGCGGTTGCCACAGGAAGCCTTGCGGGACGCTCGAATCGGCGCCCGTGCCCACCACGTCACCAGAGCTGTTGATGCCAGTGCCGGTGTTATTCGTCCCGGCTATTACCTGGCTCTGTACCCCGCTGAGGCGGTTCCAAACGGAAACCTGATCGCCGCTGTTGACCATGACCAGGCCGCTATTGCTGACCGCAAGCAAAGAATCGGGAACTGCTTCCGGCACCGGAACCACGGTAAAGGCCGTCTGCGAGAACGCGAGGCCTGACAACAGAAGAACAAACGCAGCAACAACCGCAACCTTGTTAGTGTTTTTCACAGTGAATCCATCCTCCTCTGAGGAACGGTGCTCCAGACGCGCCGCGGGGGACGGACATCGGCTACCCACTGCCAAATGCAAGCTTCGTGCCATTGTGGGACTCTAGTTTCAATTCAAGAATGCGTGCTAACTGTATGACTGGCAATGACTTTACTTCATACGCGTGCAAGACAGATCGCCCTGCGGTTGGCATGTGCAACAGAATGCGGACGTGCCATGAGAACGGAACTTCCCACCCGGATTAGCCTCCAGCGGCTAGAATGGAGCGGCTACACTGAAATGCTCGGTTCGCGGGACTCGACTCTACCGTAAGAACCGAGAACGGACTGTCTGGCAATTCGCCATTGGTGACTTAGAACTGCCATCCCCTGACCAACCTTCGGCCGATGAAGTATCCGCGGATGAGCGATCGTCGGACGAGCATTCTTCGGACGAGCTGTGGATGGAAGAAGCCCTGCGCTGCGCGCAGCGCGCGCTAGAGATGGGTGAAGTGCCGGTGGGAGCAGTCGTGGTGCGTGCCGGGCGCGTGGTGGGACGAGGATGGAATCGCAATCTCGCCGAGAACGATCCCTCCGCACATGCGGAGATTGTGGCCTTGCGCGAGGCGGGACGAAACCTCGGTAACCACCGGCTTGGCGACTGCGAACTGTTTGCTACAATTGAGCCGTGCGCCATGTGCGCGGGAGCGGCAGTTCATGCCCGCATCCGCCGCCTGGTGTACGGTGCCGACGACCCGAAGGCGGGCGCCATCCATTCGATTCTGCAAGTGGTGAATCACCCAGGTCTGAATCATCAGATGGAAGTAAGGGGCGGCGTGCTGGCGGGCCGCTCGGCGGAGATACTGCAAGAGTTTTTTCGGAATCGTCGGTAGGTGCTGGTCGTTAGTCGTTGGTCGTTAGTCGTTGGACGTTCGCGGTTAGTCGTTCGCGGCTCGCAACCAGCAAACGGGTAGAAGATTTTACTGGCCACCGACCACTGACAACTGTTGTTCGGAGAGGTGCGTGAGCGGTTGAAACGATCCGCCTCGAAAGCGGACATACCTTAACGGGTATCGTGGGTTCAAATCCCACCCTCTCCGCCATATTATTGTTTTTTTTTCGGTAACTTGCACATTGAGGAGGGGAGTTGACGTTGAAGGCGATTTTGGCATTTATTCTGTCAGTTGTGATGCTGGCCTGCTTTTGCACATTGCTGAAACAACTATTCGCTACTTACGAAAATGTGAGCGGGTCGTTGTCGATGTGGCCGCTCCGTTTCTCTATTGAAGGCAGGGGCAATTTGCGCTTGAAGAGCAGCTAAGCGGATGTGCGTCTTAATCGATGATGTCGTAGTAGGATCTCCCTAAATAGCCCGTCATGTCAGCATTAGCGAATGTTGGAAGTGCTTTATGTGATTTCCTGAGACGCGATCCGTCCGGGAATGTCCAGATGCCCGAATCATCTTGAGTGGCGCCGCGATCCTCCAGTTCGCGGTCATCCA
>JBEKED010000018.1:0-26642 GCA_050014035.1 Terriglobales bacterium | reverse complement strand
TTGGTGATCATGATCGGGCCGTCTAAAAAACCGGAGTCTTCCAGCCAAGTTGTGCCCGTCATTTCTCCGTTGCCGTTGAGAGTGAACCAGGCGCCGAAGACCGCGTCGTCGGCGTTGCGGCCGCGGGGCAAGATGGCGGTTACTCCGGTGCGGACAGGACCTTCTCCTACTTTAAGCTTGCCGCTGCCGGAGATTAGCGTGGTGTGTCCTACCTCTACGCCTTTTACATCGGTGATGGCGTTGTTCGCGCCGGGCGTGCCGTCGAAGGGGACGCCTAGATCGCGGGCTCGGGGCTTGGTTTGGGCTTGAAGCAAAGCGGCGCAGAGAAGTGCGGCGAGAAACGGGAAGCTTCGAAATTGCATCATAGAGTTATTTTTCGATGGAATCGTCGGCGGCAGTATAAAGCATGGAAGTGTGGTTTAGAATCCTGTTGACGCGTTGTTTCAGCTTTGGTTGTTGATGCGACAAAAGGCTCTACCACAGGGAGCACAGGGGACACGGGGAAAGAACACAGGGGAGAACCGATGCTCGGGATCGGAATTGGCGACGATTTAGGAGAGGACATGGAGAACTGGAAGCGGGCGGTGATTGCGGGAACGGCGGGCACGGCGGCAATTCTGGTGCTGAAGGGGAGACGTCCGGCGGCGGTGCTGGTGGGAAGCGTGGGATTGGCGGTGCTGGCTTCCGAGTATCCGGATACGTTCGTGCGGATTCGCGAAGAGCTGCCTTCATATGTTCGGCAGGGAACGCGGTTTCTGGATTTGGCGATGAAGATTGGGAGCAAGATTGAAGAGTTGGCTGAACACCGCGCCGCGCGGGCGTTTGAGGAGTTGGGCGAATATTAGCCCGGCTGAGCGCTGCTCGTCGTTCGCTGTTCGCAGTGCCGGGTGCAGCGATTGGCGAGCAGCGAATAGCGAACGACGGGCATCAATCGATGCCCAGCTGCTTGCGGGCTTCGGGGCTTAGGCGCTCGGGGGTCCAGGCGGGCTCCCAAACTACGTTGACAGTGGCGTTGCGGACACCGGGGAGTTGCTCGACGCGGGACTTGACTTGGGCGCTGATGTTGACGTGCTCGGGGCAGCCTTGAGCGGTTAAGGTCATATCGACGGTGACATCCTGTTGACCCTCGGGTACGTCGTCGAAGCGAACGTTATAGATTAAGCCAAGATCAACGATGTTGACGGGGATTTCCGGATCGTAGCACTGCTTGAGTGCGTTTAGAACGTCGTCATGAACCAAGGGCATCGATTTCCTCTTGCTAGTTGTTCGGTTTGCGCTCTTCTTGAAACCAGAATAGTTCCAAAAAGATTGCCACTAGTTTAACTGACGGAGGCGGTCGCGTGTGCTTCGGTTGCGTTTGCAATGCCCCATGCTGAGGCAGATTCTGGTTTGGCTGTGGTTGTAACCTTTGGCGGGTTCGCTAATCACATATAATCACGGTTTCTTGTCGTCTGCCAAGGGGGTGCAATTATGCCAACACGAAGCGACAGCCGCAAGTTCAAAACCATCAGCCGGCGCGAATTGTTGAAACTCACACCGGTGCTGGCGCTGGGCGCTTTTGCCATTCCGCAACTGCAGACGCCGCTGCTTAAGGGCGGGCTTGGCTTCAGCGATTGGGCTTCGGCACGGCTCTTCCGCTCCGGCCATTTGGCGCCCACATTCGATGAGTCGGAGCTGACCCCTTTCGATAAATTTCCCATTAACGGCTACGACGTCGAAGATCCGCAAGTGGATTTCGACAAGTGGACTCTCACCGTGAGCGGCGCGGTTCAGAAACCGGGAGATTATACACTCGCGCAGATTCAGGCTTTACCTAAGTTCACGCAGATCACGCGGCATATCTGCGTGGAGGGATGGGACGTGATTGGGCAGTTCGGTGGCGTTCGTGTCTCCGACTTTCTCAAGATGATTGGCGCCGACCCCACCGCGCGCTTCTTGACCGTCGAATGCGCGGATGATTATTACGAGTCTCTCGTCATGTTTACTGCGACGCATCCGCAGTCATTGCTCTGCTATGAAATGTACGGCATGCCGCTGTCGCGTGAACATGGCGCTCCTCTGCGGCTTAGCGTTCCCACGAAGATTGGCTACAAGCAGGCTAAGTATCTTACCGACCTCAAAGTGAGCCACGTACTCGAAAAGGCCGGCTACTGGGAAGATCAAGGCTACTCGGAATTCTATGGTTTGTAGGCCGGAGAGACGAAAATGGCCACGCGCGCAATTGCAATCGAAGACGTGAAGACGGGCGAGGAGATCATCGCGGTTTACGAACATCCTTTTGTGGTTCGCCTCTGCCATTGGGTGAACGCGGTCGCGCTGTTGGTAATGGTTGGCAGCGGGCTGCAGATTTTTCGGGCTTTCCCGAGCTTTGGCGCGAAGATTCCGCAAAAAGATCTGCTCAACTGGCCAAAAGCGTTTGCGCTCGGCGGATGGCTGGGAGGTGCGCTGCAGTGGCACCTCACGTTTATGTGGATCTACATTGCGACCGGAGTTCTGTATCTCGGCTACCAGATTTTCAGCGGAAATTACAAGCAGGTGCTCTTTGTTCAGCGCGATCTGCCGGGGGTGTGGCCGATGGTGCGCCACTACTTCTTTTTTGGACCCAAGCCACCGGTGCGGGAAGCTTATAACCCGCTCCAGAAGCATGCGTACACGTCCGCGATTGGGCTGGGCGTGTTGTCGGTGGTGACGGGCTTTGCGGTGTGGAAACCGGTGCAGTTTTCGTGGCTGGCTTGGCTGATGGGCGGATTCCACTGGGCGCGGCTGTGGCATTTCCTGATCATGTGGGCGATTTTGGCGTTTGTGTTTGGACATCTGGTGATGGTGGTGCTGCATGGCTGGAGTAATTTCGTCTCGATGTTGACGGGATGGAAGAAGGACCCGGAATACAGAACAGAAGAGTGACCGTGTGCGATTGCGGTGTGTTTACGGTGAGGGGCGATGCCGGAAGAAGTAAGTTCGCGGGAAAGTTCAGCGAAACCATTCCAGGAAGAAATGCTGATCCAGCGTATCCGGAACGGCGAGCACGAGCTTTTCTACGAACTGATCCAGCCGTACGAAAGGCGCGTATACGCCGCGGCCTTCGCCATTTTGCGCAATGAAGCGGATGCGGAAGACGTGGCTCAGGAGGCGATGCTGAAGGCCTTTAAGCACATCCGGCAGTTCCGTGCGGAGGCGCGCTTCAGCACCTGGCTGACCCAGATTACCGTCAACGAGGCGCACATGTGGAGACGGAAGCAACACGCCAACGTTATGGAGCCGATCGTTGATCGTGAGGACGAGGAAGGCCACTATACTCCGCGCGATTTTGCCGACTGGCGCGAAATTCCTTTGGAAACCCTGGAACGCAAGGAGGTCCGGCAGAAGCTGGGCGAGGCGCTGGCTTCGCTGGGGGAGAAGTATCGCGAGATTTTTGTGCTGCGCGATATGCAGCATTTGAGCATCGAAGAGACTGCCAAAATTCTTGGGATTTCGACCGCATCGGTCAAGACACGCTTGCTACGGGCACGGCTGATGCTGCGCGATCTGCTGGCACCGGGGTTCGGCGGGAACTGGAGTAGTAAGCTGTCGTTTGAGAAGGAGACGAAGCCATGGTAGTGAGCTGCGAGCAAGTGTGGCGGGAAATTTCGAACTACCTTGATGGTGAGATCGATGCGAACCTGCGCTCTGCCATGGACGACCATATCCACGGTTGCAAGCGCTGCACGGCGGTGCTGGACGGTACGCGCAATGTGGTTGAGTTGTTCGGCGATGAACGGATGGTCGAAGTGCCGCTCGGGTTCAGCCACAGGTTGCATCGAAGGCTGGAAGAGAATATGCCTGGTAACCGACGGACCTTTTTCGGATGGCTGGTCGCGGTAGCAGCCGGAATCCTGGTTGCGGGTAGCTTCGAGGTAGCCAGGTCTTCCGTCTTCGGACGTCCAGCGTTGCGTTCGGAACTGGCACAACCTGCGCGCGGCGTGCCGCCTGATATGTTGGTGGTGGTTTCGACGGATGGGAAAACATTTCACGTGCCTGGGTGCCGCTTCATCCACGACAAAGCACACATTCAGATTATCCAGGCCCGGGAAGCGATGCGAGAGGGGTACGCGCCTTGCGTGCGTTGTATGAAGGAGTATCTGGGGGCCTGATCTTGGATTGGGCCGGGCAATCGTCGAGGCTTGGTCGTGGGAACAGTGCGTAATGTCCGGGCAGTGTCTCGGTTGACATCCTGATCGATTTGCCGCAGTGGAGGGAGTAGGGGTGCTTCGACTGCGGTTGAGCTTCGCGTTGCAAAGCTCAAACTTCGCTCAGCATGACAGCTTGCCGGGGGTGTGGCGGGATGGTCAAGGTAGCCGGTGTGATTGCCCGCACCAGCTACCTTGAACTCGAACTTGAGACACGCAGGCGAGGGTTAGTTCTGTTTCATGCTGTCGTCGTGTTTCATGTTGTCGTCTTTCTTCATTTCGTCTTTCTTCGTCTTGTCTTTCTTGGTTTTCTTGGACTTCGCGTCCTTTTTCATGTCATCTTTCTTCATCTGATCGTTCTTCATCTGGTCCTGTTTCATGTCGTCGTGCTTCATGTTGTCTTGCTTCATGGTGTCGCTCGACTGCGCAAAAGCCGCAAGAGACAGGGACAGAAGAGACATGGCCATCAACCTGCGAATCATCTTGTTCATGCAAATTTTCTCCTATGTAGGTTCGAATTGACGCCCAGGAACCCTGGACGCATCTATGAGACGTGGAGCGGCATCAAAAGTTACACATGCCTCTACAAAAAGGGGGAACGAACCAGCGGTAGTGTGGGGACTGTATTAATGTGGGGACTGTATTAAAATGTGCGGAAACGTGGGTGAACCTCGCAACGATTGAGTCTGAAAACTCCCGCTGAGAAGCATCATGGCGAAACCAATTTTGTTGAGTATCGATGACGACTCCGATGTTCTGCGGGCGATTGAACGCGATTTGCGCTCGCAATACGGCGCGGAGTATCGGGTCATTGGAAGCGATTCTCCCGAAGCGGCGCTCGATCTGCTGAAGCAATTGAAAGTGCGGAATGACAGCGTGGCCTTGCTGCTGGCGGATCAGCGCATGCCGAAGATGGACGGGGTCGCCTTTCTGCAGGAAGCAATGCACGTTTTTCCCGATGCGAAGCGCGCTTTGCTCACCGCTTATGCCGACACGAATGCCGCCATCAGCGCGATTAATCAGGCCAGCATCAACTACTTCTTTCTGAAACCATGGGATCCGCCGACCGAGCACCTGTATCCGCAACTCAATGATCTGCTCGATGATTGGCAAGCCTCCTACCGGCCGGCGTTTCAGGGGATACGAGTTCTCGGCACGCGGTGGTCGCCGCGTTCGTATGAGCTGCGCGATTTTCTAGCGCGCAATCGTGTTCCGTATCAGTGGATCGACGTAGAAACTTCGGCCAACGATCCGGAAACCAAGCGCATTCTGGAAGCCTTGGGCGAAGAGGCTACGAGTCTGCCGGTTGTGCTTTTTCCGGATGGAACCAAATTACTGGAAAGCCTTCCGGGCGATGTTGCGCAGAAGGTCGGTCTGCGGACGCGTGCGCAAACCGACTTCTACGACTTAGCAATTGTGGGCGGAGGGCCCGCCGGTCTGGCAGCAGCCGTTTACGGTGCGTCGGAAGGTTTGCATACGGTGATGATCGAGCGCGAAGCGCCGGGCGGCCAGGCTGGGATGAGTTCGCGGATTGAGAACTATCTTGGATTTCCGTCGGGACTGAGCGGTAACGATCTCGCCCGGCGCGCGGTAACGCAGGCGCAGCGTTTTGGAGTGGAAATTCTGTCTCCTCAGGAAGCGGTTGGAGTGCGCACGGAAGGATCGTATCGCATTATCAAACTGGCCGACGGGAGTGAGATTTCGTGCCACGCGCTGATGATCGCGAGCGGAGTGCAGTGGCGGCGTCTGGAGGCTCCGGGCATCGCTAAGCTGCAGGGCGCCGGAGTTTATTATGGCGGGGGCGCGACGGAAGCGCTGTCGTGCAAAGGGGAAAAGGTCTACGTGGTCGGCGGCGCAAATTCGGCGGGCCAGGCGGCCATGAACTTTGCCCGCTATGCGGAACGCGTGGTGATGCTGGTGCGAGGCAGTTCGCTGGCCAGCACCATGTCGCAGTATTTAATTGATCAGATCAAAGAGACGCCAAACATTCAGGTCTGGCCACACGCCGCGGTGGCCGAAGCGCATGGCGAAACACGGCTGGAGGAAATTTCCGTCCTCTGTTCCGATACCAATAAGGTGGAGCGCGTGCCGGCGAGTTCGATGTTCATTTTTATTGGAGCCCTGCCGCGAACCGACTGGCTGGGAGATCTGGTGGAACGGGATGAGCGCGGTTTTCTGCTGACTGGCCCTGATCTTATTCGCAGTGGGCAACGCCCCAAGGGTTGGGCGCTTGACCGGGATCCATTCCTACTGGAAACCAATATTCCGGGCATTTTTGCAGTGGGCGACGTGCGGCACGGTTCGGTGAAGCGGGTCGCATCCGGTGTGGGGGAAGGTTCGGTGGCGGTGCAATTCATCCATCAGTATTTGAGCAAGGTATAAATGGCCGATAGGACGGAATTACTTCGTGTTCCGGCATTCGCGGATTTGCCGGGAGATCAAATCGACTGGTTCCTCAGCCAGTCGCAGGAACTCCATTACAAGGCGGGCGATACCTACCTGCGTCAGGGTACTCCCGCGGATTCAATGTTCGTGATTCTTGAAGGGCAGCTTGAGCTCCACGGAGCGTTGGGCGGCGAGATCGCTACATTTTCGATGAAGGCAGGCGATGTCACCGGCGTGCTTCCGTTTTCCAGGATGACACAGTTTAAGGTGAACGGGCGGGCAGTTACCGACAGCCGCGTCTTGCGATTTCCTGCCGCACTGTTTACGGACCTTGTGCAGAAGATGCCGGAATTGGCCAAACGTCTTGTGGGCCTCATGTCTGACCGCATCCGTGAAACCACCCGTATCGAACAGCAGCGCGACCGGCTAGCCGGTTTAGGCAAGCTTTCCGCGGGGTTGGCTCATGAACTCAATAATCCAGCTTCCGCCGCGAAACGCGCGACCAGCCAATTGCGTGACGTCCTGAAGAAAATCAAGAGCGCTAGTCTCGAACTGGGCCGGCGCGATCTCACTTCCGTGCAGAGAGCAGAAATCGAAAAGCTGGAAACGTCGTTCACGCAGAGCAACGAACCTCCGCCCGATGCTCTGACCATCAGCGACCTGGAAGACCAAGTGGATTCTTTGTTACGCAGTCATGGGCAGAGCGACCTGTGGCAACTGGCTGCCGATCTGGCAAGGAGGAACATCAGGCCGGAAGCGCTGGAATCGTTGTTTGCGGCCCTCGACGCCGGCACCGCCCGAGCCGCGCTGGTCAGGATTGCCGCCTCGGTGGAGATAGCGGGTCTGCTGAACGAAATCGAGAGCAGCGTGGCGCGAATCTCCGATCTAGTGGGTGCGATCAAGGAATACACCTACATGGATCAGGCGCCGGTGCAAAACGTCGACATCGTGAAAAGTCTGGAAACCACGCTGACCATCCTGAACCACAAGCTCAAACGCGGAGTGACGGTGGTGCGCGACTACCAGCGTATTCCGCTGATGGTGAATTCATTCGGGAGCGAGCTGAATCAGGTCTGGACCAACATTATCGATAACGCCATCGATGCCATGGGCGGACAAGGCGAACTGAGAGTCCGAACGTATCGCGAGGACGATTGCGTCGTGGTCGAGATCGGCGATAACGGCCCCGGAATATCGCCCGAGGTGAAGCCGCACATCTTTGAACCATTCTTCACAACCAAAGGAGTAGGGGAGGGAACTGGGCTAGGGTTGGACACGGTGCAGCGCATTGTGAAAAAACACAGAGGCAATATTCAGGTGACCTCGCAGCCCGGCGACACACGGTTTCAAGTGTGGCTTCCGCTGTCGGTAGACGCGGCGCTGATAAAAAGCAATCCGAATTAACCAAACCTGTCTTCTGGGCGCGGCACAGCCCCGCCACCACACAGATAGTCCGAGGTCGTCGCCGCACATCACGATGTGAGGAACCTCACCGACAGAACTCTTTTATTGGTATCCAATTGCCACGAAGTCGCCTCCTAGAGGAGCAGTTCCCGCCAGATGAGACGCAGCACTCCTCGAGGCGAAGGGCCCCTTTTCTTTTATTGATTTCTTTCGTCGTCCGACACTCGCGCGAGTGTTGGTGGATTCCATTACCAAACCAAATCAGTTACGCGTGAATCAGGAGGACACCATGCGAGTCCATTCAAAGACAGGCCAAAAATCGAGAAATTTCATGTTTTTTGTCGCCATGACCTTACTCGCCCTGCTGGCGATCACGGTGCAGGCGAACGCGCAAAAGTACACTACGTTTAACGTTCCCGGCGCGGGTCCGGGCGCGCAACAAGGCACCTGGTCCATTGGAGTGAATGCGCGGGGCTCGATTGTGGGCCAATACATTGACGCGAACGGCGTATATCACGGCTTTCTGCGGCGGCCGAACGGCAAGTTCGCGAAGTTTGACCCACCGGGCTCTATGGGCACGTGGGCCTATGCCCTCAACGATGCGGACGTGATCGCGGGCTGGTACGCTGACGCTGCTCAGGTGTTTCACGGCTACATGCGCACCGCGGATGGAACCATCACCACGTTTGATTGTCCGGGCGCAGGCACGGGCGCCAACCAAGGCACGATAGCCGGGGACATTAACGACGTCGGGACAATCGCCGGAATCTACATCGACGGGAACGGCGTGAATCACGGCTTCGTGCTGGCTGACGGCGTCTTCACCACGTTCGACGCTCCGGGCGCGGGCACCGGCGCGGGTCAGGGCACCGAACCCATGTTCTTCTCTGCGCTCACACCGCTTGGAGCTATCACGGGATTTTACATCGACGCGAACAACGCTATGCATGGCTTCGTGCGCGCTCCTGAGGGCCTCATCACGACGTTCGACGTTCTGGGCGCAGGCACTGGTGCGAGCCAGGGCACTTCACCCGAGAGCATCAACAAGTGGGGAGAGGTCGCAGGATTGTACGTCGACGGGAACGGCGTGAATCATGGCTTCGCGCGCGATAAGGATGGCCTGATCACGACGTTTGACGTTGCGCGTGCAGGCACGGGCGCGGGCCAGGGCACCGAACCCATGGCCAACAACCGGCCGGGAGCAATCGCGGGATACTACATTGACGCCAACAACGCGAGTCATGGCTTCCTGCGAGGTTCACCGAACGGTACCATCACCAACTTCGATGCTCCGGGTGCGGGCAAGGGCGCGGGCCAGGGCACCTTCCCCATGACCAACAACAAGAAGGGGGCAATCGCGGGATACTACATTGACGCGGGCGATGTGTACCACGGCTTCCTGCGGGACTGACAGAGTGCTCAGAAGTACAAAGCCGCCCCGAGTCTGGGGCGGCTTTTCTTTTTGCAGCACGTGGCAGATCGAACAACTCATGCCGAGCTCTCGACTGAGCCCGTCGCGGAAGCGATTAGAAAGCGAAACGAGCGCCGACTGTCGGAGCACAGTTGTTGTCGGAGTAATAGGGGACGCCGGGTTTATGAGGAATGGCGATGTCGAGACCGCCGGTCACCCAGGAATACGCAATTCCAGCAAAACCGTCGAAACGCTTAGTGAAGTGATGATCCGCATAGAACGACCCTTCGTTGAGGGTACCCGCGCAGGAACTGCGGAAACCGGCTGCGACTGAGCAGGTCGGCGGAAGACGGAAGTCGTTCTGACGCTGTTGATACCAGGCGAAAGTGAAGTCGGTTTTGGTGCGGTAGGTGTATTTCGCGCCCGTCCACCAGATGTTGACCAACTTTTCAGAATCAAGATTGTTGTCTTCGACCCCGCTCATGATATAGCCGCCCTGGTCCGCAGCACCAACTCCCAACGGGTTCTGCGGGTTATTCTGCCAGATGTATTCGTAGCCGGCAAAAAACTTGAACGGGTCCCACTTATACTTCACAGCAACCATAATTGCATTGTTGTCGGTCACAATGCCATAGACGGTGTCGTTCGGGTCGATCAGATTGGGCCCCAGACCCGGCCCCCCGTTGATGGGGTTTGTATTGATGCTGTCGGTGGTCGACTGATATTGCCCTGCCGGACTTAGACTTTGAGGCCCCAGCAGGGGGTTTAATACGCTGATCGCCTGGTTGTAATGTTGGAAGACGGCGTCGGCGGAGAACTTGCCCTTGTCTCCGCCAACGTCTCCGCCGAGGTCGAATCCCCATGCGTTGTTATGCGCCGCTTCCGGCGTGCAGGTGGTGGCAGTCCAGGTTGAGGAGGCCGAGTAGCATCCGGCAGAACCGTCGGCGAATTTATACATCGCGCCGAAATGGACCGGGCCCACGGTGAGGCGATACTTGACGGCGTCATCCCAACGGCTGTCCTCGGTGTCGCCGCCGCCAGCCATGGTGCCGTTATACCCAATGTAGGAGAAGGCATACGACCCGCCAGCCGGATCGTAAAGAAGCATGGCATCGGTGCCGAGAGAGCGCTGGCGCCCGAAGGTCAGCGTGCCGAAAATCTTGGACGATACGCCGCCATAGTATTCGTCATTGAAGGGTTGACCCGCGCGCGCGCCGTCGATGGCGATCGAATAACTGGCCCTGGGAAGGCCATTGTTGATGATGTCAGTCTTTGAAGCATTGGCGAGCAGGCCGGACTCCGGATTGATTCCCGTGGAAGCGTTGAACACAACCGACCAGCCAGGCAGAAACTCTTCTTTGCCCCGGATGCCAAAACCCGTCTGCTGCAGGTTGTTCGGTGCGACGACGAATCGATGTTGATAGCCGTTTCGGTTCACCAGAGATTCGCCTTCATAGTTATAGCCGTTTTCCGGTAAGCCGTGGCTGACCCAGCCGACGCCGATGTCATACGCACCATACACCGTGATGCCGTGCCAGGTCAGCGTGCAGTCGGTAGTGGCGAACTCGTGGGGGCTCGTGCAGGGGTCGGCGGTGCCGCGCTGCATCTTAATGTCGACTGTAGCCTCCTGGCCAGCCGCCAGGCTGGTTCCCGTGCGCGTTTCATCGAACCCTCGTTTTGCCGCTCGAATCTCGACGCGCCCCAAAGGCAGGCCAGACGTCTGAAAGTGTCCCCTGCCGTCGGTTGTGATCGTGCGTGTTTCACCTGTGTCGACGCTCTTGATCGTAACCGCGACACCGCTAAGCGCTGTGCCGGTTTGGTCCGTTACCACGCCGGAAAGGGTCGCTCCCGTTTGGGCCCACGCCTGGAACGCCCCCATCGCAAGGCACAAAAGCAGCAAGAGACACAGAGTGACGGAACGCATATGGCCCTCCAAAAAATGTAGAGTGGGTGCAACGAATTGAGAAGTGTATATGAAATACGAGTTGAGTGTCTAATAATATGTTTATATATGCGCTTACTGAGATTCCGTCCAACCCACGAGGATGGCGTTGTTGCGGGGGATCAAAGCGCGTTGACCGCAGCCCGCAATGACGGTACGATTTCGTTCCGATGCGGAAGAAGCTTAAATCCGAGCGCGGGCCGGACGAGATGCTGAAGTTGCGGGACGCGGCTTTGCAGTTGGGCATCAGCTTTCCCACCATCAAACAGTGGATTTATAAGAAGAAAATTCGGAGCATCCAGACCGCCGGCGGACACCACCGGATCCCGCGGAGCGAGGTGGATAAACTGCTCTTCCGAACGCGCGGCCGAACGGAAGAAGAACGAAAGCAGGTGGTGCGCCGGGTGAGCGGACGCAACCAACTGGTGGGGCGCATCGATGCCGTTCGCATTAGCGGTCTGATGGCGGAAGTCAAGATTTCGATCGGCGGGCAGCAGATTACATCGATCATCACGGCAACTTCCGCTCGCGAAATGCAACTGAAGGAAGGGCAGACCGCAGCCGCCCTCATTAAAGCAACCGAGGTCATGATTCTTCGTGTGTGATATGAAAAATCGGCTGTTGTCTGCAGTTGTACTCCTTGCTCTGACGCTCCACACCGCGCTCGCATTGTGTCAGTCGCTGACTGTTCAAGCCGAAAGTGGAAAGCAAACTGTTTTGACTCGCGCCGACATTGAGAGCCTCGAGCACGTGAAGGTTACGACCGGCGCCGCCGGCGCATCGGCAACGTTTGAGGGCGTCGCGGTGAGAGCTCTGCTCGAGAAAGCTGGCGTTAGTTTTGGGGAAAGTATGAAGGGAAAACGGATGGCTTCATGTCTGCTGGTGGAGGCCGCGGATGGATATAGCGTGGTGCTGGCGCTGCCTGAGCTAGACCCGGCATTCACCGACAAACAGGTTGTTCTGGCCTTCCTGAAAAATGGAAAGCCTCTGGATGACAAGGAAGGGCCATACCGCATTGTCATACCGGATGAAAAAAGAATGGCGCGATGGGTGAGGCAGGTGACGACGTTGAAGATTGTCGAGGTTAAGTAACCGGGCGGAATTCGGGCACGAATACCGAATGCCGCTAACTGCCTGAGTTAACCATCATAAGGGCGAATAAGGCTGGCAGGTAGATGATCGTAGCTCGCAGTAAGCGCCGCGCGGAAGGCTTCGATGCGGCCGAGGTCGCGGGGAGTTGCGGATGCGCCATTCCCATCGACACTCGGAACAGCGCCGCGCCCATGAGAACTGCGCCCACCAGATAGACGCGTCCCGCCATTCCCATGGCAACCGGCAGAAGGCTGACCGGAATCAAGGCTGCGCTATAAGCCAAAATCCGCCATACGGTGGACTTTCCGTCGGAGTCTACGACCGGCAACATGCGAATGTCGCCTTGCGCATAGTCCTCGCGATAGAGCCATGCGATCGAAAGAAAATGCGGAAATTGCCACACGAACATAATGGCAAAGAGAATCAGTGTCTCGGGTTCCAGTTTTCCGCGCGCCGCCGTCCAACCCAGCACCACCGGCATCGCTCCCGGAAACGCGCCTACAAATGTACATGCTGGAGAAACCTTCTTCAGTGGAGTGTAGGCAGCAAGATATACGACGGCTGTCAGGAACACTAATAACCCAGTTAGTAAGTTGGCATAGATCGCGAGATAGGCCGAACCGCCAAGAGTTAGCGCCAGACCTACCATGGCCGCATGGGCCGTAGTCATGCGGGCCGCCGGCAAGGGACGCATCGCCGTGCGCCGCATCCGCGCATCCACGCTTGCTTCCAGTACTTCATTCAGCGCTGCCGTGCCGCTCGAAACCAAAGCCACACCCAACAGCGCATGGAATAAGCCCAGCGACCACCACGGCTCGCCCGACCGGTGCGCGCCAAAAAAGTAGCCGCACCATGCCGTCAGCACGATCAAAGTGGTAATGCGCGCCTTGGTCAGTTCGGCGTAATCGCGCAACCGCGACACCAGCATTTGCAACATGGACTCCACACGCCCCCGTCTAACTTTCCGCGGTCAAGCGGATTTTCCCAATTCGTTTCCCACCGAACATTGCCGCGAAACTCTTGGAACCACGAAGGTCAGAAGACAGCATTGGTATCGCGACCTTGGTTCAATGTCAAGCCAAAAACTGAAACGCGCGGCATTTTGCTCTGCTTGCCATCCTAACGCAATCTTGCGCCCAGCGACAACGGCTAGGGGTTGGCGGCAGAACTCGAAACGCCGCTGGAAACAGTGAAAGTCTCGGGTGGATCAAAATAACAGCGATGCCAGAGCGCGGCATCGGTCAGCTTGCCGGCCTTCCATTGCTCGACCGTGGGAAGGGTGATGGCGATCATGCCGCCATCGACCGAGTCAAAGATCAACACCACTCCGGCGAGTTCCTTCGCATTGGACGCCAGTTCCCCATAGCTCTTGTCGAGCACAGATTTTGCGAATTCGAGCTTAGCCGACGCACCGGCGTTTTTCTCGTCCTCGCGAATTTTTTGCACCGAGATGATTTTCACACTTCTGCCCCGCAGCGCTTCCCAATCGCCCGGGAATGTACCCGTTTCCTCTCGGGTTATTTGAAACAGATCGGCCGCCACGGGTGCGGCCTTCTCGCTGGCCAAGGGGACGTCCGACAAGCCCTCGGGCATCTCCAGGCTGGTTCGCCAAATCCACCCTCGGGACAAGCCCGAGATTCGCACGTGTACCCAATCGGCATTGAAATCCAGCATCTCAAACTCATCGTGCTGGGTGGCGAGAAACAAAGGCTTGGCATTCAAACTGGGAGTGGAGACGACCGGCGTTCCGGTTTTTTTGACCGCGACCAGATTTCTGGGATGGGCCTGGTTCTTGAGTACCTCCTCCAAACTCGCGGCTTCTGCCTGCAACTCAGCGTCGGTGCGATCGGCAGCTTTGTCTTTTGGATTCTTCCCATCCGGCCTTTGTTGACTCGGCAGGCCCGATTGCAATGAGGACGAGGACGAGAAGTTACGGCCGGGTTGCGGCAACTGCGGCACGGGCGCCGAGATCTCAGGTTCGGCGGCAGTTGTTTTCATCGCATTCGTTGCGCCACCGCTGCTTGCCAGTAAATCGGAGAGCTGGTCCAGGAGATCGGATTCGAGTCGGCCGTTCGAAGTCAGCAGTTGGTATCCCGAACGGGAGGCGATTGAGTCCTGGTACCAGGCGGTCAGCTTGGTGTTCACTCGCACCACGGCTCCGCCGGATGGGGTCGAACTCACCTGCGCAGAAGCTTCGTAATAAGCTCGCTGGTAGCGGCTTAGCGGATGATCGGCGGGCGCGGCGAATCCTTCCAGCACGGGCAACCGGCCGCGCATGGAGGGTTGCAATTGCTTCAGGACTTTTTCCACTGCGCTCTTCGACTGAGGATAGGTGCGCTCGTACGGCGCCGCTTGCGAAGCTGCTGGCGGAGTTGTTTGTGCCTTGGCGCTCAGCGCCGCGGCCATTGGAAACACAAGGAGAAAAAACGCCGACAGCGCGGCACGAACGAATTGGCGGACGCGTGGCCCATTGAGCATCCAAGTAGCGACTGGCAAACTCCGTCCAGTCATGGAGCCTGCTCCAACTGATCGCGTTGAATCCATCCATGCTGTCCGTCGTGGGTTTCGACCCCGAGCCAGTAAGGGGTGGAAATCTGAATCAGGACTTCGACGCCCGGGTCGAGAGATTGCAGCGTGCTCGCGGTGTGGAACGGAGCCGACTTGAGCGGAGCCCCAGGCTTTTTGACGATGCGCTCCACCTGGCGGCGCAACTCGGCAACGCGTTGCTCCAGCGTTTGAGCAGGCTGCTCAGCGGAGTAGTCGGCTTGGCCGCGCATACTCTTTTCCATTGAACTCCCGTCATGCGCGGTTTCCGTAGACGTCTCGGGTGGTGGAGTACTCAACACAACTGTGTCACTGCCAAGGCCAAAGTTTTCCTTCGCCAAGCGGTCTTGTTTGGCTCGTATCGCCTCGGCGTTTTCCTTTTTCATCAATTCGACCGCTTCCAGGCGTTCGTGGATATCGGCGTACTCGCTGCTTTCAACCGAGCCGTTCGAGAGATGGACGGTGTGCCGTATATCCTCCACAAACACCGCGTCGATGCGGAGCACGGTATTTTCGAAGCCCTGCACCTGCACCACGTAGCGCACGGCCAAGGTTCCAAGATCGCCGCTGTCCTTAAAGTTTCGCGGATCGAGCGCGTGTACCTTTACTTTGTAGAAAACCTTGCCGCCCTCCGTCCATTCCGGAAAAAGCCGCGTGGACGTGGCCGCGACCGCTCCCTTCACGAACTCATCTTTGTCGTATTCCTTGGTGCCGCGGATGATTGTGTTCCCCGCAACGTCTTCCACGACTTGCGCCACTTCGGGTTCGGGCAGCGGAATGTTGACGATCAGGGCTTCGCCATAGGTGAGGACATCTTTTTCGCGGGCCGGCGAAGGGATTGCCGTCGCCACGAGGACAATAAACACTTCGATCAGCGCGAGATAAATCGTGGTTCCATGAAACGCAGCCCAACGGTTCAGCCCCTTACCGCGAGAACTCTGATCCCACATCACGACGGGCTCCGGCGCTCCTGTGGCAAGAGTTTCTACGCTGCGCTGATCATTGTCAACTTGATCGTTGTCGACTGAGACAACGGGCCAAGTTGGTACTGAACCGCACACAGGGATTGCATTTTAAAAAAAATGTAAAAAAAATTTCACAACCCCCTTGCGCTTCGTTTTTGAGAGTAGTAGTATCTCGCGACTGTGGGTGGTTGGACCACTTAACCGCAAATGTCTTTGAGCGATGAGGCGGAAGCTACCAGCGATTTTCACTTTAGTCGCTGCCGCTTGCTTGCTCTCGTTTGCGCAATGTGGGGATTTCGGGTTCTGTAAAAACTTGTGACCTTCGTCTGAGGAGTGCAGCATGCGTATGTGGACGCAGTCTCATCTCTGTCAGAAGCCGCAGCGTGTAAGTTCCGTTCTCGCCGCTGCTTTCGCGTTAATTTTTCTATTCTTGAGCGCCAGCCAGACGGCGAGCGCGTTGCCGGCGTTTGCCAGGAAGTATGGGCTGCGCTGCTCGGCTTGCCACGAGTCGTGGCCCGCGTTGAACAACTTCGGACTAAAGTTCCGAGACAACGGCTACCAGTTAATGAACGAGCGGGATTCGCCCATCTGGCAGAATCCCGGCTACTGGCCGGTGACTTTCCGTATCACGCCGATCTGGCACCGGCTGAGCAGCCTTAACCAAGTGGATACCTACACGCCTGGAAATCTCGCTCCCACCGGAACGTCGGCCCAGCGCATCACGTCGTCCGGTTTTGATCTGAGCGGGCTCGACTTCCATACCGGTGGAACGCTGGAGAAGAACTTCTCCTTCTATGTGCTTCCGTCGTCGGACTCAACGGGCGCATTTCATTTTGAGAGCGTCAATGCGCGCGTGGATAACATCGGGGGCAGCCCCTGGCTCAACATCAGGCTAGGCAGGTTCGAGCTCAACAACCTGCTTTCTGAAAAGCGCACTCTGTGGCTCACCGGCAACGGCGGTATTTATCAGACCTATCACTTCATCCCTGTGGGCGACGGGAACATCTTCGGGCAGATGGGCGATAACCAGCTCGGGTTGGAATACATGGGGCATTCGGTGGACGATAAGACCCGCGTTTCCGCATCCTTACTCAGCTCGAATGATGGGAACGTGAACCTAAGTTTAGGAGCTAACTCCTATAGCGGTTTCTTCACCTTCGACCAAGCCATTGATACCGGCAAGTTGGGCATGCAGCGTCTGGGAGCGTACGCCTTCGTGGGAGAGGCGGCAACGTACTACCGGACCAGCACCGGTCCCACGGGGGCGGTGCCCATCCCCGGTTCGGGAATCGGCAACAAGGGATTTAGTCGTGTGGGTTTTTACGGCCAATTCTACTTGGGTCCGCACTTTGACATCAACGTGGTGACCCAGCACGGCGAAGACAACGCGTGGTTCGGGCAGGGCTACGGCAATGCAATAGCCTCGGATGGCAACGGAGGCGCAACGGCAACTTGCTCCAGTCCGGCGAATGGGCCCAATTGTCCGTTGAACGCCACGCCGGGGACCACTCTCGCGCCCGGTTCGCGGTCGCCCATCTGGAACGGCTACACCGTCGAAGCGCGCTACGTGTATAGTCCGCAGCTAATCTTCAAGGCCGTATTCGAGGCAGAACGAATGCAACAACAGGCGACTCCGGGAACGCCGCAGAGCCTGGGAAACATCAACAACTATTCGATCGGGTACCGCTACAACCCGTTTATGACCAGCCGGGCCGGCTTTGCCTATTTCGGCGAATTCAACTTGTTCCACCAGGACCTTACGGGGCCGCTTAACTCGTCGGGCAATGCCACCAACACCAACACCAGCGAGCTACTGTTCGGAATGGACTTTGATTTCTGATGAGGACGAATCCGCGGGCGAACTCGTTTCGCCAGCGCTGACTTCACTTAAGGGTGCTGACTATGAACAGCTTGAAGCCAATGCGTTGTATCAGCGCGAGTCTTTTCACCGCGACCCCTGGCTGTACGACTCTCGGCACTGCGATTCTAGGGCTGATTCTCGCAGCCGCGTTCACCGTTCCCGCCTTCGCCCAGGATGCCCCTGACGTCGGACCCCTGCGCCCCGTCGTGGTCAAGCCCATGGAGAGCCACATCGGCAATCTCATCGGGCACTCGACATCGGACAACGCCAAGTACGATTACCGGCGCTTCTGTGCCGGTTGTCACGGCGTAGCCGGCGATGGCAACGGTGAGAACGCTGTTTGGCTTGATCCCAAGCCGCGCGATTTCACCATCGCCACTTTCAAGTGCCGCTCCACTCTGACCGGCACCTTGCCCACCGATGAAGATCTCTTCAATACGATCGGGCGCGGCATCGCCAACTCGAACATGCCAGTCTGGAACACCATCAGCCACCAGGAGCGCGCCGACCTGGTGGCTTATATCAAGATTTTCTCGCCGCGATGGGAGCACGAGAAAGCTGGGACGCCCATCACGGTTCCGCCCGAGCCTCCGGTCACCATCGAGAGCATTTCTCACGGCAAGGCGCTCTTCACCAAGCTCGAATGCTGGAAGTGTCACGGGCCGCATGGAGAGGGCGATGGGCCGTCGGCTTCGACACTGACAGACAGCAAGGACAATCCGATTCGTCCCTACAACTTCGCAACCGCCGCAAACGATTCCCGCTTTAAATGCGGCAGCACCAACCAGGACATCTACAAGATTTTCATGACTGGCGTGGACGGCACGCCCATGCCCTCGTTCGCGGATGTGATTCAACCGAATGATGCCTGGGATCTTGTCCATTTCCTGCGAACCTTGCAAGTGCATCGTCACAGCAAGGAGAACGAAGTACTAAGAGCTGCGCACGGAGTGATTCCTCCGTACGTGGAGCAGAAAACCAGTAGCCTGGCGCCCGTAGCACCAGCCGATAACAAAACGTCCGGCGGCGGCCAGTAGATGAATACTAAGATCCAGGAAGGAGCACTCAAAATGCGCACTAAGCAAATGCTGCCAGTTCTTCTGATGGTGCTTGTCTGTTCGTCGCTGATGTTTGCAGGAACGGTTAGCGGCAAGGTGACTTACACGGGGACGCCCGCGCACCAAAAACCGATCGATATGTCGAAAGAACCCAGCTGCGCCAAGCAGCATGCCACACCCATAACCACGGAAACAGTAGTAACCGGGGCCAACAACGCGTTGGATAACGTGGTGGTGTATGTTTCCGCGGGAGCTCCCGACGAGGGCCAGGTTCCGACGCAGGCCATCACTTACACCCAGAAAGGTTGCCAGTACATTCCGCACGTTCTGCCCATGCACGTAGGTCAGGAATTCGACATCATCAACGACGACCAGACATCGCACAACATTCACCCGTTGCCCAAGGTGAATATCGAGTGGAACAAATCCCAGCCCCCGGGTACCCCGCCGATCAAAGAAAAGTACGACAAGCCCGAATTTATCGAGGTGAAGTGCAACATCCATCCCTGGATGCACGGCTACTTCGCAGTGCTGAAGACGTCGCACTATGACATCAGCAAGGAGGCCGGCGACTTCAAGCTGCCCAACCTGCCTGCGGGCAAGTACACCATTACCGCCTGGCATGAAAAGTACGGCACGCAGACTGCCGACGTCACCATCACAGGGAATGAAACGAAGGACGTTAACTTTACTTTCAAGGCAACGCCTTACTAACGCACGGGCGGCGGAGGGCGCATGGAAACTGCAATCGGAGTGTTTACTTCGCGAGATCACGCGGAGGCGGCGGTCAAGGAGCTGCGGCATCTTGGTGTGCCGGAGGAATCCATCGTCTTCCTGACGCGCTCCGAAAGCGATGCCAAGAACCTGGCAAAAGAGTTCGGCGCGTACTTAGGCGGCTTCGTTGGCGGAGCTGCCGGAATGACCACCGGAGTGGTGGCTGCCTCGCTGCTTCTTCCTGGGATCGGCACGGTATTCGCGCTGGGATTCGGCGCCGCGGCTTTGCTGGGGGTTGCGGGTGCGGGCGCCGGCTCCGCCGTTGGATCGGCGGCGATGCACGATGGAGAAGCGCCGAAACCTACGCCGGATGAAAAAGTCTCCGAGGACATCGCCTTCTTCCGGGAAGTACTCAAGGAAGGGCGTTCGCTGATTGTGGTTCGAACCGAGTCCAAAGACCTTGCAAATTCCGCGTGCGGCGTTCTTGACCGACTAGGGATCGGGATGGAAGGCAAGACCCCCGTCAAGATGCAAACTGCCATCCGGCAGGTGGGTGGAGTAACTGTTGTTGACATCACCGGAAGAATTACAGTGGGCGAAGGCAACGTCATTCTCCGCGAGATTGTTCTGGATCTTACTGGGAAGGGCAAGAAAGCAATCGTCCTGAACCTGGACGGAGTTCATTACATGGACAGTTCTGGAGTGGGAGAATTGGTGAAGGCCCACACGACCGTTCGGAACCAGGGTGGGCAAATGAAACTCGCCAATCTGAGCAAGCGCGTACATGATTTGCTTCACCTGACGCGGCTGTCCACCGTTTTCGATATTCACAAGGATGAGAAGAGCGCGATCACGTCCTGTGGCGGCGCGTAACCAACGTTGGCATAGCACCATCAGCCCGCACAATCACTCCGGGGACTGACTCACGAAGCCCGGGCGGAAACCAGTTCAGACGAGGGCTCTATGGCGAAATTCTTTGCGGTCACCATCATCGTAATCGCGATTGCTTCGGCGATTCCCATCCTGCTCCATACCTGGGCGGCGCCGGAAGATATTTCGACGCACGGTGCGCTGATCGATGAGCAGATGTCGGAGACCATGGCCGAGGCTGGAATCTCGTTTCTTGCCGCACAATTTGTTTTGGCGTTTTTTGTCTGGAAGTTCTCCAACCGTGCTCCGGACGCGAAGCTGCAGAAATTTCCCGGCGGCGCCAAGGGTTTGGTGATTGCCGCCATTCTGGTCGTAGGCACCGAAGTTCTGGCCCTTGGAATCTTCGGAGTGAAAGCTTGGGCCAACGTTTATCTCACGCCACCGGCGGCCGATGCCATGCCGATCCAGGTTCAAGCCGGGCAGTTCGCCTTTTATTTTCGTTACCCCGGCCCGGATGGAACATGTGCGGGAGTTGCGCGTGCAGCAGGATTTTGTTCCCGGCCTGGATGTTTCTTTGCACTTCACTGCAACCAAGGTCGGCAAGTACGAAATCGTCTGTACACAGCTCTGCGGCCTGGGGCATTACAACATGAAGGCGTATCTCGAAGTGATGTCGCAGCAGGACTTCGATGACTGGTTGAAGAAAGAAGCGACGTTGCAATAAACTTGTCCCCCGCGCGTCCTCGTGCGGATGGATCAGCACATTTTTTGGGAGAGCATAATGCACGATATGTCAGCGCACGCAGTGCAGCACCACGGTCCTCCGACGAGCTTCATCCGGAAGTACGTCTTCAGTCTGGACCACAAGGTGATTGGCAAGCAGTATTACGCCCTGGCTCTGGTTGCCGCGCTTGCCGGAATGGTGCTCTCGTGGTTCATGCGCATCCACCTGGCTTGGAATAGCGCCGCGATTCCCGGCTTGCAACTGCTGTCGAAAACTGGCGCGCCGGGCGGCGTAATGACGCCGGAGTATTACCTGCAATTGATGACCATGCATGGCACCATCATGGTTTTCTTTGTGCTCACGACGGCCCCATTTGCGGCTTTCGGCAATTTCTTTTTGCCCATCCAGGTGGGCGCCGAGGACATGCCCTTCCCGCGCTTCAACATGATGTCATTCTGGGTCACGTTCACGGCGTTCCTGGTGCTGATGTCCTCGTTCGTTCTGGGCGACGGGCCGACACTCGGTGGCTGGACGCAATATGCGCCGCTGAATGCGGTGGGTTCCGTGGCGGGTCCGGGGCAAGGCCTGGGGGTAGTGCTTTGGGCCGCCTCCATCGGGCTGTTTTGTGTTGGCCAGTTGCTGGGCTCATTGAACTTTATCACCACCACGCTGGATCTGCGCGTGAAGGGCATGAGCCTGATGCGTCTCCCACTTACGGCATGGGCATGGTTCATTACTTCATGCATGGGGCTGACCGCATTCGCCGTGTTGATGCCGGCTTGTATCCTGGTCATTCTCGATCACGTGGCCGGAACCAGCTTTTTTGTCGCATCGAATCTGGTCATCAACGACCAGGTGCAACCGCATTCGGGTGGGTCGACTCTGCTGTGGCAACACCTGTTCTGGTTCTTTGGACATCCTGAGGTCTACATTGCCATCGTGCCGGGCCTCGGCATTGTCTCCCACATCCTAGTCACCAACATGCGTAAGCCCATGCTCAGCCATCGCACCTTGATCTATTCCATGGGCGCGCTGGCAGTTCTGAGTTACATGGTTTATGGGCACCACATGTTTGTCAGCGGGATGAATCCTTATTCCTCGCTGGCTTTCTCGTTCCCGACGCTGGTCATCACCATACCTTCCACGATTATTGTGCTGGTGCAGGTCTTCAGTCTGTACGGGTCTAAGCTGCGCATCAACTCGGCGTCGCTGTTTTCCCTCGGCTTTATTTCGATGTTCGTCGCCGGAGGCGTGAGCGGATTCTTCCTGGCTCAGCCCTCGATCGATATCATGCTCCACGCGACTTACTTTGTGGTGGGTCATTTCCACATGGTGATGGGCGTGGCCGCCATGTTCGGCATCTTTGCCGGAACCTACTTCTGGTTCCCCAAGATGACTGGACGAATGATGAACGAGACTTTAGGAAGAATTCATTTCTGGTGCAGCTTCGTGGGCGCTTATTGCATCTTTATGCCTTTCCACTATCTGGGGATAGCTGGAAATGTAAGGCGCTACTCATCGTTTGTCGATGACTATTTACAACCGCTGATTCCTGTGCACCGCTTCATTACCGTGGCCGCCTTGTTCACCGGTGCGGCGCAGCTTATCTTCCTCTATAACCTGATTCACAGCCGGTTCTGGGGCGCGCTGCCGCCGAATGATAATCCGTGGGAGGGCACTTCGCTGGAGTGGAGCACGGCTACACCGCCTCCTTTCGACAACTTTGGCGGTAAGCATCCCGTGGTTTACCACGATCCTTATCAATACGGAGTGGAGAGTTCGGTGGGCGACTACGTAATGCAGGCTTCGCCAGAGCAAGTTAAGACTGAAGACGAAGAGAAGTAAGTCGTGAGAGTTTGCTGGATGTGAGGGGAGTTAGTTGGTTATGGCAACTACCGTACATGAACCGCCGCAAATCGATCCGCGCCGCGCGCCCGAACCAGCGCACTCGGGAAACGGCGGTTGGAAGAACCTGGTTCCGGCGGACGGTGATTTGCGGGCGACGCTGGATTATTCCCCGCCACCATCGTCGACTGCCATCTTCGTAGTGATGTTCGCGGTCGTGATGATGTTCGCCGCGTTTACCAGCGCTCTGATCGTTCGTAAGGGCTCATCGCTGGATTGGCAGAGCTTTACTTTACCGTCGATTCTCTACTTCAACACGCTTGTACTGGTTGCCAGCAGCGTGACCCTCGAAATCGCGTGTCGCCGCGTCACTGTTTTTATGGGCGTCCTGAAAAGTCAGGATGAGAGCCCGGCGCGCTGGCTCTACGTGACCTTGTTTCTCGGCCTGCTATTTGTGGTTGGTCAGTACGTGGCATGGTTACAGTTGAGGTCAGAGGGGTTGTATCTCGCCACTAACCCAAGCAGTTCATTTTTTTATCTGCTGACGGCTGTACATGCGCTACACGTGCTGGGGGGATTGGGCGGAATAATCTATGTTATTCGCAAACTTAGTAAGTCGGCCCTGCGGCGAAACCAACTGGTCGCTACCGCGCGTTACTGGCATTTCATGGGCATCCTTTGGCTGTACCTGCTTTTGCTGCTGTGGATGAAACTTTAACCGAAATCAGGAGGCGTCGTGAGCCAAGCGGATTTGACCATGGAAGGACACACGTCCGGACTTACCGTGGGACCGGTGTTTTCGATTCCTACGAAGAAATTGGCCATGTGGCTGTTCATTATCGCCGACACCATGACTTTTGCCGCGTGCCTGGTGGCCTATGGATTTCTGCGCAATGGAACCCCCAACTGGCCCCGGCCGTTCCCTGGCATTACCAACGTCGCGCTGATGACTTTCATTCTTCTAACCAGCAGCTTGACCATGCTGATCGGGCTGCGCTCGGCGCGGCTGGGTGACAAAGCCGGAGCCTTCCGTTGGATCATGATTACCGCGGTTCTGGGAATTGTTTTCGCGGTGCTGCACGTTCGCGAATGGATGGAGTTGATCGACCAGGGCATGACGCTGTTTAAGAATCCGTGGGGAACGGGACTGTTCGGGGCGTCCTTTTTCAGCATCACGGGCCTGCACCTCACCCACGTGACCTGCGGCGTGATTGCTCTGATTACGGTTGGTGTGCGCTATAACGGGGGCCGCTACAACGCCGACGACATCGAGGTCCTGGGCCTTTACTGGCACTTCGTCGATCTGGTTTGGATGTTCGTTGTGCCCTTGGTTTACCTTTTAAATCTCGCCCACTAATCGCGGCGCTCGGGAGCGGAATACTTATGACCACAGCGGAACAGCAAGAGAGCGGCGGAATCGGAAAAGATCTGGTTGTCTATGTTTGCCTGTTGGCTCTCGCAGGTCTGCAATTCGTCATTGCCTATCAGCATATCGACGCCTCGCAAATGTTCTGGCGCATGCTGACCGTGGCTTGCATTGAGGCCGGGCTCGCGGTGTTGTTTTTCATGCATCTATGGAACGAAAAGCGGGCTTTTCTGTGGTTTGTCCTCATCTTTACGGTTTCTGTTTTGCTGGGGATGCAATATGGCTGGACCGATGCCTTCCGGATGCTGGTCGGCGCCGCGCCCTTTTCAAGATGATTTTCGGAAGACAACGGCGGGTGGAAAGAGCGATGTTAAGTTACAGGCTACGAAACAGAATTCGGGTCGAGAAGCGTTTCCTGCTTGCCAGTATTGCGCTACTGGCACTGGTCATGCTGGCCGCCCCACTCCCGGCTTTCTCCCAGAGTTGCGCGCTTTGCTATACCCAAGCGGCCTCGGCTGGCGCCCGAATGATTCAGGCCCTGCGCAGCGGGATTCTCATTCTTATCGTTCCTCCGACTTGTATGTCGGTGGGCATGATTTTTATTGTTTATCGCAAGCGCCATCAGTTCCGCCAGGACGCTGATGCGCCTACCCACGACGGCAATTGGTAGCCGCAGAACATCACTTTGATGGTTCCCAGTGCTGGTAAAATCCCCACTTCGCTGTGTCACCAACTAATGTTCATGGACTAAGGGAATCTAGCCTATTAATCGCTTCCTGGCTTAAGCTCAGTCTCCAAACGCAGTCCCAATCCCCCGCCAGTACCTCCGGCGTTCGGAAGGCGTTTGCATGATGCGGCACGACGTGGGGTCTGCCGCAAGGGGTTAGAGTCCGGCACATTCAGGCTTGAGCTTTGCTGCCGGTAGAAGTGTGTGTTCTATCGGGCGCAACTCGACCAAGGCCCAGCGTTCGACGCGCGTGCTGAATACGACTTGCGCGGGGACGCGCCGGCTCGACGCGAGGCGGGCAAGGCCTGCCAGGAGGACATTGCGGTGAATTCACAAAGGAGACTCCTTCTCTGCTTATTCTTATTCGCTGCCGCGGCGTTGCTGTCGGCGCAAAGCAACTACAGGGTGATCCCTGTCCCGAATGGTGGAACCATCTCCGGCACTGTGAAATGGTCAGGCCCAGTGCCTCGTCGGCTGGAGTTTCCGGTTATCAAGGATCCGCAGATCTGCGACCCTGAATCTAAAAAGACCGTTGATCTGGAGCGATTGATTGTCGGGTCGCAGGGAGGCGTAGCCGACACCATCGTTTTTCTCAAGAACATCAGCAGTGGAAAAGCGTTTGACCTGCCCGAACAACGGCGCCATCTCAACCAGGTACATTGCCGCTATGTTCCGCACATTCTTCTGGTACCGCAGGATGCCGCGCTCCAGATGGAGAGTGCTGACGCGACCCTGCACACAATTCACATGGACGGTGCAGCCACCTTCAACCTGCCCTTCCCCTTTACTCATCAGGTCACGACGCGCACCATGTCCACGCCGGGGTTGGTCCACATTCAATGCAATGGCGGTCATGTCTGGATGAACGCAGATATGATGGTGGCGCCCAATCCGTATTACGCGGTCACCGACGAAAGCGGACAGTTTGAATTTAAGGATGTGCCTCCGGGCACCTACGAAATCGTGGCCTGGCATGAGGGCTGGGGCGTTGCAGGAAAACAGCAAGTCTACGATGTATTGTCCCAGAGCAAAGTCAATCGGCCTCTGTTCACCCAACCGAAGAGCTGGGAAAAGTCGGTCACGGTCTCGGGAAGCCAGACCAGCGTGGTCAACTTTGTTATTTCCAACAAGTGAACGGGATCGTGGGTGACGATGAATCCCCCGTTGTCCATTCCCGGACACCACCGTCCAGTTCAGGATAAACAGACCTTTCCGCCTGCGTTCCCCATCAGCACTATCCACCATGCTTTTAATTACTTAGTGTTCAGTTGAAGATGGCACCCCAGTTGCCGCTCCGCAACTGAATGGACATCGCTCGACCCGAGTTCAAGACTCAGAAACGACGCCGTCAGGCGATCATCGTGGCCGCCGTAGTTCTGGGCCTAACCGCAGTCTCGGTGGCTGTTTTACGGCTGAAGCCTGCGGCGCCGACCGTGGAGCGAGGAACCGTCTGGACCGACACCGTCAAGCGCGGCCCGATGTTGCGCCAGGTGCGGGGACTGGGGTCGCTAGTCCCGACACAGGAATCGGTGCGTCAGATTCCGGCAGAGACCGAAGCGACCGTCGTT
>JBEKED010000017.1:0-21349 GCA_050014035.1 Terriglobales bacterium | reverse complement strand
TCATTGAAGCATTGAGCGATTGAAGCATTGAAAATCATTTGGCGGACTGCATTTCTTGGCTTACTTGCTCGGCTTGGCGAAAAACGCGCAGGATGTTGCCGCCGAGAATTTTTCGGATATCGGTGGCGCTGTAGCCACGATCGAGCAGCGCTTGTGTGATCTTGGGCAGATCGGCGGCAGAGTCCAAGCCGGTGGGAGTTGCTCCGTTGACGCCGTCGAAATCGGAACCCAGGCCTACGTGATCGATGCCGGCGACTTTGGCGATGTGGTCGATGTGATCGATGAGCGAACTTAGGGGCGGGCGCGGAATTTTTGCGGTCCACTCGCGTTCGATGCGGTCCTCATCGATGTAGGATACGGTTTTGCCATCGGCCTTCATTTTGTCGGTGTAGGCTTTGACGGCGGCATCGCGGTCTTTGGCTTGTGCTTCGGCCGCTTTGCGATAGTTCTCGTCGATGAAGGCGCTGTAGAAATTTACCTGCACTACTCCGCCGTTCTTGGCGATTGCGCGCAACATGTCATCGGTCATGTTGCGGGGATGGTTGGTCAGGGCACGGGCGGAGGAGTGCGAGGCGATTAGCGGCGCTTTGCTGATCGCTATCGCGTCATAAAACGTCTTATCGGCTACGTGCGAGATATCTACCAGCATGCCCAGGCGGTTCATCTCCTGGACGATCTGCTTGCCGCCCTCGGTCAGACCGTTGTGGTGCTCGATTTTGGGATCGTTGATGTCTCCGGAAGAATCGGCCCACTCGTTGGTGTTCGACCAGCTCAGGGTCATGTAGCGAACGCCCAAGCGGTAGAAATCGCGCAGCAGGCGGATGTCATTTTCGATGGAGTGTCCACCTTCAATGCCTAGCAGGGCGGCTAGTTTGTGTTGGCGGTGGGCGTGCTCGATGTCGGCGACACTGAAGGCCATCATCATGCGGTCGGGATGGTGGGCGGCCTGCTCGTAGACGGAATCGATGAGATCGAGGGTGTGGCGGGCGAAGTGGCCGCGGTTGGTGTCGGGATCGACCCAGATGGAAAAGAACTCGGCGCCTAGATTGCCTGCTTTGGCTTTGTCGAGACTGATGTGGCCGTGATCTTTGGGATCGGTCGATGCGATGTCGTAGTTTTCGTCGAGAAAGCGCTGCGGAGTGTCGGCGTGGGTGTCGATGACTATGGCGGAGTTCTGAATCTGTTGGGCTTTTTTGCTGACGGTCTGCGCGGAGATGGGCGCGGCACAGGCGACCGCGATGGCTAGAGCGAATATGAGCTTGGACATGATGAGCAAGGATTCTATACGAAACGGCAGGGCTTCGAGCTTCGAGCTCAAATCCGATTAGGGTTGCGCAGCACAGCTCTACATTCTGCGGAAAACCTTGTTCCCAATCGGAAAGCGTTACCTCAGCGGCTAAAGCCGCATTCACGACGACACTTACCGCAGGGCTGAAGCGCTGCGCCACCCAAAAACAGGCGCATGATCGCTTTTTTCCCGCACTTTATCCAGTTCGACGCGTCATGTTAAGGCGGCTAGAGCGTGGTCGATGCATTGTGCTAACGGTTGATCCGTCGAGATCGTCGTTTTTGGATAGGTGATGGGCTCGAAGTGGGCCTGTACCTCGCGATAGAGGGCGAATGATCGGTTGTGTGCGGGGTGTGAGGGATCAGGTTCTCGATCGAGACGGCGCTTGGCGGATTCGTCGGAGCAGGTGCATTCGAGGATCGTCCAGGACTGAGCTAGTTCTTCGGCGAATTCCAGAACGCGGTCGATCTGGTAGCGGCGGGAGAAAGGGCGGCCGTCGAGGAAGATTTTGCGCTGGGGAGCTAATTGGAGGAGGTATCGGGCTGCGGCTAGCATGAGCTCCATTACGAAGTCGTCTTGTTGGACGGAGTATTCGATTTCTTCTGGCGAAAATAGAGCGGCACGGAGCTCGTCTTTACCGAGGAGCGCGCCTTGGGTGCGGCGTGCTAATTCGCGAGCCAGCGTGGTTTTGCCGGTTCCGGGGAGGCCGGTAATTAGAACGATCAAATCAGCTCTCAGGAAACCCGCACCGTGGCGTCGGAGAACTGAGAACTCATCGTAGTGAATATTTTCCAAATGCCATCAGTTATGGGTTTATGCCTACACCTGAATGTAACACGCGATTTACCAACAAAAAAGCGGGGCAAGCTCCGCCCCGCCCACCACAATGCGAGCTGACTTACTTCGACCTCGCGAACCCGTGCGACACATTGCTCGAGTCCGTATAGTAGCCGCCAATCGCTCCGGCACTGTTGATGCCCTCACATAACGTTCCCTGACCCGAGCCCGTGCCCGCGCCCGAAGGGTCGAACTCAGTGATCGCCCCACCCGCGGCCCGCACATACCCGTGATTCGCGCCGTTTGAATCGATGTACCACCCTGTGACGTCGCCCGCCGTGTTGATCGCCCATCCCCTCGTTCCGTCGTTCGTGCCCGTCCCCGCCCCGGCAGCATTGAAGGTGACGATCGTTCCGCCCACTTCCAGCAGAAAACCAATATACCCGGTGGAATCGGTGTATCCCGCACCGGTAACCTCCCCGCTTGTGTTGATGTAGTACGCGTACGTGTCACCCACGCCCGGAGCGTCAAAGCTCGTGATCGTTCCGGCTGCCGCGCGCACAAAACCATGCACGACCCCGCTCGTATCCACCCATATTCCGCTAATGTCACCCGCCGTGTTGATGCCGAAGCCAAAGGTCGCCAATGCACCCGAAACATCAAACGTGGTTATAGGATTGTTCTTCTTGTGCGAGCGCACAAAGCCGTGATCTTCATTGTTGCTGTCGATGTAGTAGCCCGAGATATCTCCCGCAGTGTCGATCCCGTAAGGAAACGTGCCCTGATGTGCGCCGCTGCCCGCGCCCGTCACGTCGAACTCCGTAAGCGTTCCATTCGCCGCCAGCACCAGTCCGTGAACCGCGCCGTTACCGTCGATGTAATTGCATGCGGTAACTCCAGCCGTGTTGATGTTGTGGCAACCGCCCGTCCCTTGCCCGGCTCCAGTCCCGGCGCCCGTGGCGTTAAACGTCGTGATCGTCCCGCTGCTCGAGCGCACGAAGCCGTGATACACCACGCTATTGTCCAGATACGCTCCCGCAATCGTTCCTGACGCATTAATGCTCTGGCCAAACGTTCCTGTGCCGGCAACTGTTCCTGCCCCCGGCGCGTCGAAGGTCGTAATCACCGGCGTCTTCTCCGAAACTCCCCGCCCCTGTCCCTGTGCAGCCCCTGTGTCTACGAAAAGGAAGCAAACACATGCCATCGCAATTAGCATTCCCAATATGCTGCTCGACTGCGCCCGTTTAAGTCGGTTCACCAATCCCCTGTTATTCATCTGCTTCGCCTCCATCCTCTCCATCTGGAATTGACACGCGCCTTTTCTTTTTACGTGCCCTTGATGTCTGGAAAACGCGTTTACCGTTTGGAGGACGCATTCAGATCGTCCCCGCGTAAGTTGCCTTCGGGTTAGCGAAACCTTTTGTCCCTCCGTAAATTGGTGATTGTCCGCTTAGCGGGCATTGTTGGAGGCTACCGCGATCTCCCGCGAGCGCCAGAACAAAGAAGCTTCCGCATCTTGCTCGCATTACCTATTTATGTCAAGACTGCAAACTCTTACACAGCGATGGAACCGCCGTTTCACTTTCTTTGTGGGACATGAAACTGACTGTTAACAGGTTGTAAGGTAACGGCGGGGGAACTCCGATGGTCGACTAGTTGGAGGCGCCGATGGCTGCTACTGCAGTGGGGGGTGGGGTGGCGGGTTCTTCTGTTGGGGGAAGGGAGAAAATTGTTTGGGTCTGACGCCACTGGCTGTAGCGGTCGGAGACCATGATGTGGAAGCACCAGTGGCGGCGTTCTTCTTCGGGCTCGACCAAGCCGATGGCGTTCAGATAGAACAAATAGCGTTCGACGAAACGCAACTGCTCTTTCGTCATGCCACGGCGCTGCAGGTCGACAGTGATTCCGGCGAGATGAGAAGAGGCGGTGTCGCCATCGGCGGGAGCGGCATTGCGATTGTGGCGGCGAAGTTTTTTCTGCACCTGAACGGTGCGGACAGCGGAATTCAGTTGGATTTGTTCGTGGAACTGACCGTAATAAACCTCGGAAAGATCGGCGACGAAATCGCGCGTCCAGGGACGACAATAGCGGCGCGAGGGATCTAGACTGCGCTCAATCTTGAGGGACTCGGTTTCCTTGATGGGCACCAGTTCGCCGGAAGCTTTGAGAGCTTCGAGTTCTTCGTCGTCCTGAATGCGGGGCAGATCGAGGCGGTCGATTTCTTCATTCTGGCGGAGCAGGGAATCGTGGGAGGGGCGGAACAGGGGATTCCAAAGCATGCCGCGAAGTCCGCGGAAGTGGAACGCGTGCAGGATGCGGTGACGATGAGGGGTGACGCGGTGCAGGGCGAAGGCGGTTCTTGGCGCGGCGAGTGTAAGGAAGATGGCAAGCGTGATGAGCGCAGACGCCAGTCCGGTTTGGAGTTTCGGTCCGCGTGTTGTGGCTCGGCGCATCATTGATTGGTAATCGTGCGCATGTTGAAAACTCCCCTGGACTGTGGAAAACCCCCGTTTCTCCTAGAGGAGTTGCAATTGTAAATCACCAGTCAACCATCTTGTGAAGCCATTCGTTCTAAACCGCATTACTTAAGGGAGTTGAGGGTGGTTACCTGAAGACAACTGGTGGCTTCCCCGGCCAAAATCGGGAAAAAACGCGGTTTGGGAAAATGCGAAGTTGGACTCAGAAATGCTTGGCTTCGATTTTCCCTTCCGCCTTTTACTTGCGCAGCAGGTCGGTTAGGGCCTGGATCATGACCTGTCCACCTACGTCGGCGATCGATGTGGTCAGGGGGATACTCTTGGGGCAAATCTCTACACAGTTTTGGGCGTAGCCACATTCCTGGATACCGCCGTCGCCCATGAGGGCGGAGAGACGCTCGTGCTTCAACGCCTGGCCGGTGGGATGGGTGTTGAACAGGCGCACCTGGGAAATGGTGGCCGCGCCGACGAATCCTGTGGATTCGGTGAACTGTGGACAGGCTTCCATGCAGCAGCAGCACGAGATGCAGTTGGATAGCGGATAGGCTATTTCCTGCTCCTGCATGGTCAGGCGCGGGCCGGGGCCTAGGTCGTAGGTGCCATCGACGGGGATCCAGGCCTTCACTTTTTTGAGGTTCTCAAAAAGGACGCTGCGATCGACGGCTAAATCGCGCACGATGGGGAATTTGGTTAGCGGCTCGAGCTTGATGGGCTGATCTAGGTGATCGATGAGGGAAGAGCAGGCCATGCGGGCGCGTCCGTTGATGAGCATGGCGCAGGAGCCACAGATCTCCTCGAGACAGTTGGAGTCGTAGGTCACAGGGGTGGTTTGTTTGCCGTCGCGGGTGATGGGGTTGGCCGCGATTTCCATCAGCGCCGAAGTGATGTTCATGTTCTTCTTGTAGGGAATCTCGAACTCTTCCCAGGACGCGCGGGCGTCGGGGGTGAGTTGGCGCTTGATTTTTAGGATTACGGATTTATTGTTTGCCATTTAGCTCTTAGCCTTTAGCTCCTAGCTTGAACCCTTGTCCTTTGTGCGTAGCGGAAGACCGCTGTCTCGTGCTCGCGGCAAAAAGCAGGTCCTTCGCTTCGCTCAGGATGACAAGTGATTAAGATCATTGAGCAGCTTGCCACTTCAGTACTTCCTTGGACGCGGCGGGATTAGGGCTGCGTCTACTGCCTCGAACTCGAACTTGGGCTCGTCTAAATCGGGCGCGAAGCTGGCTTTCGTGGTCTTCATCCAGTTCTTGTCATCGCGCTCGGGGAAATCGGGCTTGTAGTGCGAACCGCGAGACTCGTCGCGCATGGCCGCTCCCTGCGCGATTACTCGCGACAGTTGCAGCATGTTGTAGAGCTGGCGCGTGAAGGCGATGGTCGTATTGGCCCACTGCGCGCGATCGCTCAGATTGATGTTCTGGAAACGATGCAGCAGGTCAACGATCTTGGCATCGGCCTCCTGGCACTTTTTGTTGTAACGGATTACGGTGCAGCTCTCCGTCATCAGGGCGCCTAGTTCACGCCAGAGCAGGAATGGATTCTCTTTGCCGTCGGCTTTCATCAGGCCGGCGTTGATTTCCTGCTGGCGTTTGCGCTCGGCGTCGAAATGGCCATTCGCGGGGGCGGCTTGCAAGCTCTTCGCGTACTGCATCGCATTGGGACCGGCTACGAAGCCTCCGAAAATGCAGGACACTAGCGAGTTTGCGCCGAGGCGATTGGCGCCGTGGTATTGGTATTCAGCTTCTCCGGCGGCGAAGATGCCGGGGATGTTCGTCTGCTGTTTGTAATCGATCCAGAGGCCGCCCATGGTGTAGTGCATGCCGGGGAAAATCTTCATGGGGGTGACGCGGGGATCGTCGCCTACAAATTTTTCGTAAATTTCGAGGATGCCTTCCAGTTTGCGGTCTAGAACCTTGGGGTCGATGTGGGTCAGGTCGAGGTAGACCATCGGCTGGCCGTCAATGCCAAGCTTGTTCTCGTAGACGACTTTGAAAATTGCGCGCGTGGCTACATCGCGCGGCACGAGGTTGCCGTACTTTGGATACCACTCTTCGAGGAAATACCAGCGTTCTTTCTCTGGGATGGATTTCGGATCGCGCTTGTCGCCCTGTGTGCGGGGAACCCAGACTCGGCCGCCTTCGCCTCGGGCTGATTCGGACATCAGGCGGAGTTTGTCTTCGCCCGGAATTGACGTGGGGTGGACTTGGATGAATTCTCCGTTGGCGTAGTAGCAGCCCTGCTGATAGAGCGCGGACTGCGCCGATCCTGTACATACAACTGAATTGGTGGACTTGCCGAAGATGGCGCCTATGCCGCCGGTGGCGATAATGATGGCGTCGGCGGGGAAAGTGCGGACTTCCATGGTGCGCAAGTCCATCGCGCAGATGCCACGACAGATGCGCTGTCCGTCGAGGACGGCGGAGAGAAATTCCCAGTGCTCGTACTTTTTCACCTTGCCTTCGGATTCGTAACGGCGAACCTGCTCGTCTAAGGCGTAGAGAAGTTGCTGGCCGGTGGTGGCTCCGGCGAAGGCGGTGCGGTTGTAGAGCGTGCCTCCGAAGCGGCGGAAATCGAGAAGACCTTCGGGGGTGCGATTGAAGGGAACACCCATGCGGTCGAGCAGGTCGATGATGCCGGGAGCGGCCTCGCACATGGCTTTGACGGGCGGCTGGTTGGCCAGGAAGTCGCCACCGTAGATGGTGTCGTCGAAGTGGATCCAGGTGGAGTCGCCTTCGCCTTTCAGATTCTTGGCGGCGTTGATGCCTCCCTGGGCACAGACTGAGTGTGAACGCTTTACGGGGACGATCGAGAAAAGGTCGACTTCGCCACCCATTTCGGCGATCTTGATGACGGCGGCTAGGCCTGCCAGGCCGCCGCCTACTACGATGATTCTTGGAGCTGCCATACGGTATGAATCCGATCTCGGTCGTTGGTTGTTCGTCGTTGGTTGTTCGTCGTTGGTCGTTCGCAACCTTGATACGACGAACGACCCACGTCCGTTTGCGCTAGCGCATCACGATATTCTCCGACGCGTTGGAATCCAGGGGTTGCGCGGGCGTTCGCAGAAAGCCGTACATGCTGATTCCGCCGATCGACACTAGGCCAAGCGCGAGCGCGAGGCAAACATAACCAAAACCGCGGCGCGCCGATTCTCCGGTTGTAATTCCCCATTTTGCCGCGAACAACCACAGGCCGTAACTGAAGTGCCAGGAGGCGGCGATGATGCCGACGGCATAGAAGGCGATCATCCACGGATTTTGAAATTCGAGCTGGACTTTCGCGAAAGATTGCATGGGATGCGTGGGCAGGTGCACGCCGGTAAAGCGCAGGAAGTAGGTGTGCTGCACCATAAAGATGAGCGCGATGATGCCGGTGTAACGCTGGGTGGTGTAGAGCCAGTTACCGGTCCAGGGATAGCTGGCGACATTGCTCTCGCCCTGATACCAGATATAGATGCCGTAGAGGCCGTGGTAGGCGATGGGAATCCAGATGAAGAACAGCTCGAGGAAAAAGACGAAGGGCAGACTATTCAGAAACTCTACTTGTTTGCCGTAGGCGATGGGACCTTTGAAGGCTTCGGCGTTGGAGATGAAATGTTCGAGCAGGAAAGCGCCGATGGGAACGACGCCGCTTAGAGAATGGAGACGGCGCAGGAGAAACGAATTTCCCTCGTGAGCGCGCAGGGGGGCGACTCCAGGTTTAATAGTGGGAGCGGAATGGGCAGTAGACGCCACGATGAGAGCTCCTTACGAGGTGCAACATGCAAACTGGCTATTATCCTTTTTGGGGGGAATGGAAGTCAAGGACCGCCTCGCTTCGGTGGTGTCCTAATTTTAGATTCCACCACGGAGTCACGGAGACACAGAGAAGCCCAACCGCTTAGCAAAACCGCTCCCTTGTGATTCATACAGGTTTCAAGGTTTTCTCCGTGACTCGGTGACTCCGCGGTGAAAAAGACAGAGTAGGACACTATCCTCGCTTCATCAGCATTTCGGGCCGACGGGACGCTGGCACTCAACTCGAGCCGGTGCTCATTGCTTTAGGCTGTTATACCACTCCAAGAAGGCGCGCAAGGCTGCGCCGCGATGGCTGTATCGGGCTTTTTCCTCCGGAGTCAATTCGGCAAAAGTCTTTTTAATTGCGGGGAAGAAGAAGAGGGGATCGTATCCGAAACCATTTTTTCCCCTGGGCGCGTTTAGGATGACACCTTCGGCGGTGCCGCGGCAGGTGTGGAGGGTCTGGCCGTCGCGGGCTGCGGCCAGGACGCATACGAAGCGTGCGGTGCGTCGGTCGGGTGGAATGCCTTGCAGTTCGCTTAGCACGCGTGCGTTGTTGGCTTCGTCATCGCTGTTGCGCTCGGGTGCTTGCGGTTCGCTGGCGTGTGGATCGCTGGCGGCGTAGCGGGCGGAATGGACTCCGGGGGCTCCAGCCAGGGCGTCGATTTCGAGGCCGGAGTCGTCGGCTAGAACCAGTTCGCCGGGAGCGGCCAGGCTGTAGGACTCGGCTTTCTTGCGGGCGTTTTCTTCGAAGGTAGCGCCGTCTTCTAGTACCTGGGGCAGAGAGGAAAAACCGGCAAGGCTGGCGATGGTAATGCCTAGGTGGGCGGCGGCTCCGGCGAAATCTCGGAGCTTGCCGGGATTTGAGGTTGCTATCAGGACTCTGCTTGGCATCCTTTTTCTCCGTCGTGCAGTTTGAAAGATTGCCGTCCCGCAGCGGCTGAAAAACTCGATTGCACGTCGCGTCGTTCCCTCGGCGGCTGAAGCCGGCATATAAATAACGCATTTATCGCAGCGATAAATCGCTGCGCCACCCAAAAGCGGGAACTAGAACGAGCTTTGCAGCGAACTGTAAAGCCGCAATGAAAATGCTAAGGCTACGGTACGGCAGCCGCCCTTCGAAGTTCGCAGCGGACTACATCGACTGCTGGTGCGAATTCATCTTTCTTGTTCTCTTTGCCTTCATCTTCATCCAGGCTACTACCAACATTGCCAGGCTGATCAGGGAGACGGCGTTTCCCAGCACGCGATCGATGGTGCGGCGGAAATGGATATGTACATCGTTGTCTCCGGCGGGAATGGGAATGACGATCAAGCTGGTGACATCGGTTTTTTCAGTTGCGGTGGGCTTGCCGTTCACCTCCACTTGCCAGGCTGGATAGCTGAGAAGGCGCACGGTTAGATTTTGCGGCTTGGGGGCGTGGACGGTGAAGTGTTTTTCGTTCGGCGCCCACGCCAGGATTTCGCTGGGGAGGGTCGTTCCCAGGTTGTCGGTGATGAGCGGGAGATTTTTGTTCAACTCGTAGGGATCGGCTCCGGCGGGGACATATTCGTCGGTGCCTTCGTAGCCGGTGCCATCGTGAACGGCGTCGCTGATTTCCTGAATATCGGCGGCGGTTTCCCACCAAGGGGGCTGGAAACGATGACCGGCGAGGATGAGCACGGCCAGTAAGACGGAGGAGGCGAGGCCGCGCGCGGTCCAAGTCAATTTCGAATTCGAACGCTGGGTGGCCGCGGGCAGCAGCATGGCCAGGGCAGCGTTCATCGCGAGCAGCCAGCGGAAGGGAAGTTGTACAAAGCGGAGTTCAGGCAGATACTGCCACAGCAAATGGCTTGGCGAAAGCATCAGAAACGCGCTGAGGACGCCCCAGGCGGTGAGCAGAATCCAAGGGAGATGGTCGGTTGCAGCAGCGGGGTTCGAGCGGCGGCGGCGTGAAGCCGAGATGGCAAGGGCCAGTATGGCGATTTCGGCGAGGGCAACGGTTGAGACGAGAAGATTGAAGCGGTTGTGATCGGGATCGGCGAGGATGGTGAAGAGGAAGTTGTCCTGGGGCCGGACTCCGGGTGAGAGCACCTGGCGGATGTCGATCCACTTCTGCTCGTAGATGGCGGGAAGCAGATAAAAGGCGGCGAGGCCGGCGGCTAAGAGCGTAGCGAGCGCGGTTTGAATGAGGGGACGCCAAAGGCGTAGGGTCCAGGATTTTTCACGCGCTAACGCGTGCGCTACGTAGAACAGAACCAGGGCGACCATCGAATAGTGGATCATGACGGCTGCGGGCAGGTTGGTCAGCCAGGCAGCGGCCAGCAGAAGACTCAAACCGATCGTTGGGCGCGAGTCCGGCTCGGATTGTGGCATAAATATGCGCAGGAGACAGACGAGCAGCAACGGCAGGAGGGGCGCGGCGAGTAGTTCTGCGTAAGCGCTGCGCCAGTAGACGATCAGCAGGTGATAGGGATTCAGCGCATAGAAGACGGCGGCAAACATGGCGGCGGGGGGGGCGAGGCACTCGCGGGCCAGGCGGTACATAGACGCTCCGGCTAGCATGAGCACGATCCAGCAATATGCGCCCGGCACCAGCTTCCAGGGTAAAACGGCACCGAGCGCGGCGCCCAGGGTCCAGGAAGCAGGCGGGTAAAAAAGGAAGCGAGCCTCGCCGTATCCCCAATGCGCGAGCGACGCCCAGCGCGGATATAGGATGCCTTGCTTCCATTGGCCCAGGACTTCCATCCAGGAATCGATGTGGAATTCGAAATCGTGGCCGGAAGGAGTTCCGCACCAGAAGAATGGAGCGATAGCGACGAGACAGACGCCAGCGAGCAGGAACGCACGCGCGATTGGATTTCTGAGCAACGTGTAGCCTTGTTGTTACCTCTGCTCCAGGATGTTTCCTGTAGAGGCGCGGCTTGTCGCGTCTCCCGGCGCTGGCGAGACGGGGCAAGCCCCGTCTCTACGGCAGAGCAATTCTATTGCATGGGATAAATTCTCGGAAAATTAACCGGACCGAAATCATGAGCTGAGGTGTGGAAGGTAGTCTGCGATCAATGGGTAAGACCGAATGCCGGGGACTGGGTCAACACTAAAGACGGGGTGTCGGTCTGGTCCCTGGTTTTGTGGCGAGAGCGCAGCTGAGAGTGGGGTGCGATTGCGGATTGCTATTGGTTGACGGGGGCCGGAGTTCGCTGGCGATGCAGTTGGTCGAGGAAGGCTTCTTCCTCCAGCGGATTGCCCGTGCGGAGCACTTCTAGGAGCGGGTCTTCGGCATTTGCATGGGCATCGGTTTCGGGGTTCGCGGTCTGGCTGGGGTCGAGGGCGCTGGCGAGGAGGGCACGGGGAGAAATTTCCAGTTGCGGAGTAGCGCCGGGCTGGCCGGTGAGGAATTCGATGAAGTCGCCTACACTTTTGCGCTGCTCTTCGGTAACGGCGGGGAATTCAATGCCCATGCCATGACCGGGATGCATGACGCGCACCAAACCTTCGGTGTGAATCTCGAGGCCGGCAGCGCGCAGGCAGAGATCGACGGAGGAGGACTGCGGGAAGGGAGATTCGGTTTGCACATAGCAGCCGCCCAGACTCAGGTCGGTGAGTTTGCATTGGCAGACGGTGTCGGGTTCCTCGGGTACGGAATCGTGGGAGCGGGCAGCCAGCCACTCGGCCAAGTGCTCGCGCATCTGGGCGTCCATGTCGAGAAAGCGGAAGCCGACTTGACCGTTTTCGCTGCTCCAAGCCGCTTCCGCCTGGGCTTCAATGGTGAAACCAGTGTCCGGAAGTTCGAAGCAGAGGCGAACCATAGCGACGGCAGGAAGGGGCTTGGCGGCGAGGACATCCATGCCGCCGGTGCTCAGGTCGAGCAGGATTCCTTCCACGGTATTGTCATTCTGGGTATGAATGGAGATGGCCGCCTGAACGCTGACGCGCGCGGCTTGCCGCCTTTCGCGCTTCAACAGCGCCGCGGACGCACGCAGAGTGTTGTGCGCCTGTTCGCGGGTGAGGGGCTTGATCAGGACGAAATGAGCGCCGGCGCCGAGGAGGGCACGGATCTGGGAGGCATCGTGGAGCAGCGCGACGGTGACCAACGGATGGTGATCGGGACCGGGGACTTGGCGGCAGGCTGCGAGCACGGCGGAGGCGGCTTCGGGATCATCGAAATCGACAATCACCTGATCGAAGCGTTCTTCCGCCAGGCGCGCCACGGCGACATCGGCCGCGTTTGAGCGACTGACGCCAACCCCAAACTGCGCCAGGACCTGAACCAGCGTTTCCGCGGTCAGCTCATCCTTGGACACCAGCAGCGTCTGCAGAATCATGGAAAACGAGACCTTCCTCCGAAAACGAGACCTTGCTCCGAAAACCAGACCTTGCTCCGAAAACTAGAGCTTGGTCCTCGCAGGTACTTGAAATCCGGCGGCTACGGCCAGCGCGGAGTGGAGCTGCGCCCGGACTTGGACGCGGCCGGCGAGGATTGCGCGCTGGCTTTGGCAGCCATCGCACTGGAGTTTTCGTCATCCACTTCGGTGAGTACGGCAGTCTCATCCTCGGTGTCGGTTTCTGCGAGCAAGGGCGCGACTTCGCGCAGCTTCTCGGCGGCCTGCTGCAGTTGTTCGATTTGCTTGCCAATTTGCGCGTACTGCGCCTGTTTGCGGCGCAAAACTTCATGAATATCCTTCATACTACCCCCTGCGCCTGACTGTAGGGTCCGAGGAGGGCAAGGTCAACGGCAAAGCCAGTATGGGCCGTTACCGCAGTAACGCAGGAGAGGAACAGGAGGCAGGACTTGGGGCTAGGTTCGAATCAGCCAGAGCTTGCTGCAGGCCAAACAGCAGGTCCTTCCCTTCGGCTGCGCTCAGGGTCAGAATGATAGTTCTTTAAGATGTCGGCCAAGCTCAAGATGATAATTGTTTGTGAGGTCGACCAAAGTGAGACACCACTCGCGGAAGGTCGATGAGGTGGATCCGATGTTGTTGTGCCAAAATCAAAACCCCGCCTTGCGGCGGGGCCATGAGTTGAGTGTTCTGGGCGAATCAAAAAAGCAAATGCAGATTATCCTTTGGTCAGCTTGCGACGGAACATCCCGGCAACTCCCAGGAGTCCGGTTCCGAGCAATCCCAAAGTTCCGGGTTCCGGAGTGTAGATGTGCGTGCCACCGGTACCGATATGGCCGATGCCCTTATTGAGCTGTCCTTTATTGTCGATCGTGATGTCTTGCGTGGTTGTTCCATACACGGTACGACCGTTATAAAGAGTGCCTTCGATCGAGCCGGTGAGGGTAAAGGACTCGGATTGTTTCGTGTGACTAACCAGGGTCCAGTCAACCGCGCTGCTGAAGGTGCCAGTGAAGAGATCGCAACCCTTGCCGCATGACGTCCCGGTTAACTTGCTTGCCCACTTGCCGTCGCCAACAATGTCAAATGACCCGCCGGATGCAAACACGCCGCCACCCGAGATGGAGCCGCTCTTCAGCGCGCCGGTCGAGTAGCTGACAGAGCCAAGATGACCGGTGTGGGTGTTCCAGGAAGTCATCTGCGAACCCTTCGAGGTAATGGTGGATACGCCGATTGTCCCCAGGCCGTTGGTTCCCGTCATACCGGTGATCGCAACCGTACCACCCTGGTTTGTGATGTTAATTCCATCCGCCCAAGCTGCAATCGGAACCGCCAATGCCAGTATCGCCAAAACTACCACTCGCCTCATGTTAATTCCCTCCCAATTTTTGGTCTTTCCCTAGATTCGCCTTTGGACTTCGTTCCAAGGTATAGGTCGCCTGTTACTTCTTGTGCACTTTTTGTTCCAAAACCAGAAACCAGTTATTGTCTATATTTGTCAATAACTTAAAACACTCTACGTGGGTCGCCGCAAGTCTCACAATGAAAAGTACTGCACACTAGCATCAATCGGCTTCCATGATTGCCCAAGGGTCCATTCTCGTCGCCGGTCTGTAACTGACTGCGAAATCGGACGGTTGCAGGCTCAGAACCGTGGGGGAATTGCCAAATTAAAAACCGGCTAGCATTTGGAAATCCGCTTCCCGAACCCGAATGCGACCGGAAGTAACCAGTCGCAAAGTGACTCATGCTACCACACTGGCGGAATTTGGCAAGTGGCTCGTTAGTGCCATACACGCCGCGTCGACCATCTTCTGTTGGTAGCGACGGCGCGGTGGAGCTCGAGGTGATGACGGCGAAGCGCCGGAGGCGAAAACCACATGGGATGCTTCGGCTTCGTTCAGGGCAGGCTCCGAGGCTCGCAGGGGAATCATGACTTCCCGAGCGTGCGGTTCAGGGACGGCGCAATTCGGCGAGGAGTTTGGGATCGATGTTGCCGCCGCTGATTACAGCTACGTTGATGGTCGTCTGGGGCAGGTCGTTGGCGTGAAAAAGAAACGCTGCCGCGGCGACGGCGCCGCTGGGTTCCGCTAGTGTTTTAGGGTTGGCGGTCAGGGCGTGCAGAGCCTCGCGAATCTCGTTTTCGGTCACGGTGACGATAGCGTCGACGTAGGCGCGGATGTGTTCGAAATTGATGGCGCCGATGCTTTGCGCGCGGAGACCGTCGGCGATGGTCCGGGAAACTTGTTCCGGTGGCCAGGCGACGATGTGGCCGGCACGCAGGCTGGCTTGGGCATCGGCGGCTAGTTCGGGCTCGACTCCGATCACCTTTATTTTGGGATGGCTGAGTTTGATGGCGGCTGACACGCCGCTGATCAAGCCGCCTCCGCCGACGGGAACGAGTACGGTTTCAACCTCAGGCAAGTCTTCGAGGATTTCGAGGGCTACGGTTCCCTGGCCGGCGATGATCTTTTCGTCATTGTAGGGAGGCACGATGACATAGCCGTGCTCGCCGGCTAGTTGCTCGGCGCGGAGGCGGCGCTCTTCGCTGCTGGGGCCGACGGTGACGATCTCCGCGCCGAGGGCGGCGGTGGCTTCGAGCTTGTTTTTCGGCGCCGTGCCGGGCATGACAATGATGGCTTTTGCGCGAAGGGCCCGCGCCGCGTAGGCCACGCCCTGCGCATGATTGCCGCTGGAATAGGAGATGACTCCGCGGCGGCGTTCTTCGCCGGTCAGGGAGGCGACCTTGTTATAGGCGCCGCGTAGCTTGAAGGCGCCGATGGGCTGGAGGTTTTCGAGCTTGAGGAAGAGCTTGCGTGGGGCGGTGGGGCTCGTCCATTCGAAGAGGGGAGTGTGGACGGCTATGCCGTGGAGGAGGGTTTGGGCGGCGCGAATATCGTTGAGAGAAACCATAAAGTTGGCTTTCAGAGTGCCTTGCCCCGTCCTTTTTTGCAAATTCCAAGTTAGATGGTCGATGCCACACCTAGGTTGACATCATGATGTCATTTCCATTAGCATCATGATGTGCGAACCACCCTCACTCTCGATGACGATGTGGCTAGCTTGCTGAAGAAGGAGGTTCGCCGTTCTGGCGAACCGTTCAAGCAGGTGGTGAATCGCTTTCTACGCTTTGGATTGAATGCTTCGAAGCGGCCCACGCGGAAACCTTTTCGCGTCAAGCCGTTAAATCTGGGTCTCCCTCCGTTTGAAAAAGTCGAGGAGCTTCTGGAAGACCTGGAAGGGCCGGACCATCGGTGATCGTAATTGATGCCAATCTGCTGATCTATTCCTACGATCTCGCTTCAGCGGACCATAAGAAGAGCATGGTCTGGCTGGAGAACGTGTTGTCCGGAACAGAAGCAGTGGGATTGCCCTGGCAGAGTGTGTCCGCATTCCTCCGAGTGATCACGAATCGGCGGTTGGCGGGAGCGCGTGTGGCTGTGGAGCAAGCTGTGCACATTGTAGAAGAGTGGCTACAACAACCCAATGTGCAAGTACTTGTGGCCGGGGACCAGCATTGGTCCGTTTTGAGACGAATGATTCTAGAGGGGCGCGCCTCAGGCCCGCTCGTGAGTGATGCGCAGATCGCGGCGCTGACGATTGAGTATGGAGGCGTGCTTTATACGGCGGATCGCGATTTTGCGCGGTTTCCTGGGCTGCGGTGGAAAAACCCGCTGGGATAAGGCATATCTGGCTGCCCAAGGTGTTGACCTGCTGTAATCTATAAGTTACAATTGACAAAGTATGGAGATTCGCCGTTACCTGACCGAATCGGGCAGAGATGTGTTCGGCGAGTGGGTGTCAGGACTGAAAGACGTTCGAACCAGGGCCAAGATCGTGGCCCGGATTGATCGCCTCGCAGCTGGAAACTTTGGGGACTGCAAGGCGTTACGAGGCGGCTTATTTGAACTGCGCATCGACTGGGGGCCAGGATATCGGGTTTATTACGCGCTAACAGGCAAAGAGTGCGTTTGCTACTTTGCGGCGGAGATAAGCGCAAGCAGTCGTCCGATATCAAGCGGGCGCTCGAATACCTCAAGGATTACAGGGAGAGAACACAATGAAACGCAAGGCGAGCATATCGCACGACGAAGCCACGGTTCGTGAACTGCGTGAGAATCCTGAGTTTGCCGCTGAGTATCTCCGCGCCGCCTTGGAGGATGACGATGAGCCGAGCGTGCTTCTGATTGCCTTGCGGCGCATCGCAGAGGCGCGCGGCGGCATTGCCAAAGTCGCTAAAGCCGCTGGCATTGAGCGCGAGAGCCTCTATCGCGCCTTGTCGGCCCGCGGAAACCCTCGGCTTTCTACGTTGGTTGCCGTGGCTAAGGCGGTGGGGTTGAAGATTACGGTGGAAGCGGCAGGATAGAAGCCGGTCGATCGGCAGCAGTGCGAATCAGATCTAGTCGGGCGTGATCACTATCAAGCCCTCGCGGCTCCCCAAATCCGACCCTCTTTTAGGTACCTCGCGTCGGTCTCCTGTCGCAACGACTCCAGTTCGCCGACGTATCTGTTCATCGCAACGGCGGAAACAATGGCATCAAAAGCGTCTTCCGAACTGGCAGCACAGTGCTTCCATTCAGTGGGTAACTCGTGACAGTGAGCATCGATATATGCCTCGCGCGCGATCAGGCTGGTCTTGCGGACTACGCCGGTAAGTGCTCTTGGCCAGATCTCGATTACTCGCGGCCAGCCGTCGGGTTGGAAAGGCCAGATGGAAAAGCCCTCGCGGCTGAGCTGTCGCAAGAGCCGCATCCCGCGAATTGAGCCGGTGCCCACCGCTCCGGCTCCTCCAATTTGAAAAATGGATTTCGGGTGAATGTCTTTTACTAGGAAATCTCTATCTGTCTTTCGGAACTGCTCCGTTTCTGGCCGGCGGGGATTCTTCTTTCCGGGCCTTCCCCAAAATGGGTCGCCGCATTCTTTGAGCCACCGTTCGCCCGCGCTCTCAACGCGGTTCCACATCTCCTCGGCGGTCCGGCAGCCTTGATCTGCAATGAACCAGTCAGGGAAAGAAAACGCGAAGTCTATTCCCACGACCGTTTCGCAATGGTCGACGCAAGAACGGACCAGATAATCGAGAACCTCAGTTGAATCTTTTCCGTTACGGGGTAACCCAAAGGGTTGGCGATCGCGGAATTCCGCAAGCCAGATCTTTTTGGCCGCGTTCCGCTTTGCACCGGACCAATCGATGGCAATCACGCGTGTACTCATTGCTCCGGTGCCTTTCCCGTACGCGCTGCAGCTCAAATCTCCAGTATCACCGGCATAATCAGCGGCCTTCGCTGCGTTTGGCGGGAGATGTAGCGCTTGAGGTCGGTGCGAATTTTTTCTTTGATTACTCCGTAGTCGGCTTTTTCTTCGGCGCTGGAGGCATCGAGGGTTTCCATGACGATTTCGCGGGCGCGTTCGATCAGGCCGTTTTCGCCGGGGTTGAAGCCTCGGGTCACGATCTCGGGGGAAGTTTCTACGCGTCCGGTGAGCTTGTTGATGGCGATTACTGGCATTACGAAACCGTCTTCGCTGAGGTGACGGCGGTCTTTTATTACTAGATCTTCTACTACGTCGGTGCGCGAGCCGGAATCGATGCAGACTCGGCCTACGTTGATGCGTCCGGCTTTGCGTGCGCCTTGTTCGTCGATTTCCAGGACGTCTCCACTTTCGATCAGGAGCACGCTGCCTACTGCTCCCGGCATGGATGCGGCTAGTTCGGCGTGCAACTTGAGCTGGCGGAATTCGCCGTGGATGGGGACGAAATATTTGGGGCGCACCAGGTTGATGATTAGTTTTAGTTCTTCCTGGCTGGCGTGTCCGCTGACGTGGATGGGCGGGTAAGAGCCGTCGTCGTAGATGACGAAGGCCTCGCGGCGGAACAGGTGATCCACCATGCGGTAGATGGCTTTTTCGTTGCCGGGGATGATGCGCGACGACAGGACTACCGTGTCGCCTTTTTCGATTTTGGCGTGTTTGTGGTTGTCGACGGCCGCCCGCGATAAGGCGGACATTGGTTCGCCTTGGGTGCCGCTGATTAGCACGCACACTTTTTCGGGCGCGAAGTTTCTCATTTCGCCGGGCTGAATCAACATCCCTTCGGGAATCTGGACATAGCCGAGATCTTCGGCGATCTCGGAAGAGTTGTTCATGGAGCGGCCGATGAAACAGATTTTGCGGCCGTGCTCGCGCGCCATGTCGACGGTCAGCTTGATGCGGTGAATCGAAGACGAGAAGCAGGAGATGAACAGACGGCGCTTGGTGCGGACGAAGACCTCTTCAAATTTGCGGCGGACGGCGCGCTCGCTTGGCGTGTAACCTTTGCGCTCTACGTTGGTGGAATCCTGAAGGAGCAGCAGCACTCCTTCTTTGCCGTACTCGGCGAAACCGTGCAGGTCGAAGAGGCGATTGTCGGTGGGGGTGGGGTCGACTTTGAAGTCTCCTGTATGGAGAACTACGCCTAGCGGCGTGTGGATAGCTAGCGCCACGCAATCGACCAGGCTGTGGGTTACCTGCAGCGGATGAATGGTGAACGGGCCAACCTTGAAACGCTTTCCGGGCTGGATTTCGCGCAGGTCGGCGTCGTCGAGGAGCTGGTGTTCGTCCAGCTTATCTTCTACGTAGGCTAGCGTGAACTCGGTGGCCCAGACGGGAACATTCAGTTCGCTTAGAATCCAGGGCAGGGCTCCGATGTGGTCTTCGTGGCCGTGCGTTAGTACGATGCCGCGAACATGGTTGCGATTTTCGAGGAGATAGGAAATGTCGGGGACTACGATATCGACGCCGAGTAACTCGGCTTCGGGGAACATCAGGCCGGCGTCTACTACGATAATGTCATCGCCATAGCGGATGGCCATGCAGTTCATTCCGAACTCACCCATTCCGCCGAGCGGTACTATGTGCAGTTTTCCTGTTGACATTGTTAAGTCGATGCTAGCACAGGCGTGGGGCGGCTGGGGTTTACGATGGTCCCAATTGAGCGTCAGAATAAATAGCGAACAAGCGAACGAAATGATGGTCTTTATTTCTGCGGTGAACAGCAGGTCCTTCGCTTCGCTCAGGATGACAAGTTCTTGCGAGGGGGGAACTAAAGCTCGACTGATAAACTGATATTCAAAGATGGCTGACGAGGAAAAATCTTGGCTGCGGCGGCGGGTCGAAGGGGCGATTCGCGGAGGCTTGACTCGGGCCTACGAGACGATCAAGGTGGATCCCGGGCGCTTCCTGATGCAACTGCGAGGGGCGCACGGATTGCCGCTGGCTACTTTTCATGGGGTGTACACGCTGCCGGTGGAACGTCTCGACGATGTGGCGGAGACGGTGATTCGCGCCGGGATGAAGCTGGCGGCGATCGAGGGGGCGGGTTTTGGTATGGGTGGAATCCTGACGATTGTGCCGGACCTTGGGATTCTGTCTGCGATTACCATGCGGACCATTCAGAAGCTTAGTTTGATTTATGGCTTCGAGATAAATACGGACGACGAAATTGCCGAGCTGTGGATTGCGGCGGCGAGCGCCGCCGGCGTTGACATCAGTCGCGAGTTGCTGGAGAAGGAAGTGGTCAATCGGTTTGTGCCCAAGGTGATTCAACGTATCGCGGTGCAGGCGGGAGCCGATGTAGTGGAAAAGTGGGCGGGACGGCTGATTCCGGTGGTTAGTTCGGCCATTGGGTGCGGGTTGAACTATTACTTTGTGCGAGCTTGGGGCGAGCGAGCGCGGGCGCATTTCCGCGGGAAGCATCTGGAGGCGCGGCGGAAGTTTGCCAGGGAGCAAGTTGAGCTTCCGTCCGCGCCTTTGTCGCAGAAGTTCTGACAGTAGGTAGTGGATTTGTTTGAAAAACACATCCCCTCGATGGCTGAAGCCGCGTTGAGTGTAGGCTAGTTACGGTGCGGCTGAAGCCGCACCCTTTCAAAGCAAAATCAAACCCTGAGTTTTTCAGCAAACGGCATTGTGCCTTAGCCCAAGCGGGAAGTTGTCAGAAAAATGTAAAATTTTGGTCTTCCGAATGTCAGATCAGAATGTCAGAGAAGCTGATCCAAGGTGAGTGTTTCAAAACCGTTTACCCGCTCAAAGACTGGGTCATTGGTGATTAAAGCAGTCGCCTGCGAGTACTGGGCGGTCGCGGCCTGCAGCGCGTCGGGAGTTTGCAGGCGATGAAGAGCGCGAATCTGGGCGGCTAGATCCGCGATTTCCAGGTTAGGTGCGATCCAATCCAGGTTGGGGTAGGTAGAAAGCAAAGCGTAGAAGTTGTTTGCCCGCTGTTCGTCGCCTTCGCGGTAGGGCAGGACGAGCAATTCTGTCATCGTGATGGTGGATGTAATGGCAGCGGAGCCTTGCCGCTCAAGCCACGAAAAAATAGGGTTGGTACATGCAAGATATTTGGGGTTGGGCTCCAAGTGATAAATGAAGATACTCGTGTCCAGAGCGATTCGCGGGTGACGCCGTAGAAAGGCGTGCAGCCGATCTACTCCCAACTCTGGCGTTCCTTTTGCAGATAGCCTTTTGGATATTTACCCCGAGCTAAGCCACGAATGGCGGCATGATACGACTTTGGTTTTTGTAGAACCAGGACTTTCCCGCTTTTCACGACAACGAGAATCTTGTCGCCCGGCCTGAGGCCCAATGCCTCGCGGGCCTCGCGCGGAATGACGATTTGGTTCTTCGACGACAAAGTGGCTTCCGCCATGCTTTACATCATAGCACAAAGTAAAGCGCAAGAGGAAATC
>JBEKED010000016.1:0-21545 GCA_050014035.1 Terriglobales bacterium | reverse complement strand
GTGACTTCGTACAGCGAGACAAAGCCATCATTGGAGACAAGAAACGGAGCAGTGAATGCGTTGGAGGAAATCACCGGCGCCTGCGGAGAGATTGATAATCGCGGAACGAAGAACAAAAGGGCGACAGCACCGCCAATCAATGTGGCGCTGCCAAGTATCACCTGTGCTAGTCGATACGTTATGGTTCTTTGGGGTGGGGGCGATTGCGGCTTTTTCTGCTTGGGCCGTTTTCGTGATCTATTGGACACGCTAAGGTATTGTAATGTGTTGTGCCTTCTGAGTGGCATGCTGATGTTGGGACGGGCGTTCGCGATTTTCTGATATCGATGGGATGAGAGCTGAACGGCACGGCGAAAGCTGTGCCGTTTTGTTTTGGGGAGAAGATCGCCTTGATGGTTCGCGGGGATGTTGGGAAATGTAGGGGTCCTTCGACTGCGGTTGCTGCTTACTTCGTAAGCAGCAATCCTCGCTCAGGATGACAGGGATTGAGGATTGGTTTGGGAACATCGGGACGAGGAGATCATGAATATTCTAGAGCGGGTGCGCGGCGCTCAGCGCCGGGCGGGAGAAGTTTCTTTGTCATTGCGGGAATGGCTATCCACAAATTTGCTGGCTGGTCGGGACGGACGGCAAACGGCGGGAGCGGGGTCGAACCTGGCCCCGTTTTCCTCGCCGGGGTTTTCGCGGGCGGGAACGCCGGCGGCACACACTCTGGTGCCTAAACCTACTCCGGCTAATCTTCGGCGGTTTGCGGAGACGCCGGTAGCTCGGCGCGCGATCAACGCGATCAAGGACCGGATTGTGGGGATGCGATGGCGAATCCAGCCGCGGCAGGGGCGGGCGCTGGAACAGATTCCGGATGGCGCCCGACGAATCCAAATGCTGACGGAAAATTTCGAAGCACCAAACCCGGATGACTCGTTTCGCTCGCTGGTCGAGCAAGTTTTGGAAGATGTAATTGTCGGTGGATTTGGCGCGATCGAACTTGACCTAACCAAGGACTGGACACTCGACTCAACGGACAAGTTGCCGCTGCTGATGTGGCCGGTGGATGGGGCAACGATTCGCATCATGACGGATTGGAACGGCCGTCCCGATTCTCCGCGGTATGCGCAGGTCACGGGATTGTATGGGGCGGATGGGCAGATCGTTCTGAACGATAACGAGCTTAGCTATATACGACTGAATCCACGAACCCATACTCCGTTCGGGCTGGGGCGACTGGAAGTGGCGTTCGAAACGATCAATGCATTTTTGAGCGCTTACCGGTACGCAGGGAGGCTGGCTTCGAATTCGGTGGTGCAGTACGCGCTTTGGGTGCAGGGATTGACTCCTACCCACCATGAGCGGCTGATCCGGTGGTGGCAGGACGAGATTGAGGGGACGGGGCGGGTGCCGATTATTTCGGCGGAGTCGAAGCCGGAGGTGCTGCGGTTCGCGGCGGGGACGGACGCGGATCTCCGGTTGGCCTGGCAAGAATTCCTGTTGCGGATCATCGCGGACGCGTTCGACTTGCCGGCGCAGTTTCTGGGATTGGAGCAGGATGTGAATCAATCCACGGCGGGAGAGATGAGCGAACAGGCGTTCCGGTCGGCGATTGTTCCTACCGCTCGTTTGGTGTCGGAGTACCTGACTCGGGATGCGATCGCCAAGAGGCTGGGGTGGACGGACTTGGAATTTGTATTCACCGATCTCGATATGCAAGACGAGATGCAGCAGGCGCAGATCGACGAGATTCTGTTGCGTTGTGGTGTGGTGACGGTCAACGAAGTACGGCGGGCTCGAGGGCTGGCTGAGACTATCTGAGACCGAGATAGGGACGGGGCATGCTTAAAGCTTGAACCACAACACTAAGGAACACAAAGGAAAGCAACACAGGGGAACACGCGGTAAGCGCGCACGTCTGAGGAGATCAAAGATGGGATTGTCAGTGGAGTCGATGGCGATTGAGATGCCGGCGGTACATGGGCATCCGAACCGTGCGAGCTTTCGGGGAGTATTGACGATCGTCGATGCTGCATCGGATAAGGCGCCGTCGGGGGCGCGCGGGCATCGGGTGTTGTTGACCAGGCGAGCGGCGGAGGCGGCGATGCCGTCGCTCATGGGGATGGGGCTGGATTACTCTCCGGCGCTGGATCGTCACGATGCGCGGCGGAAGATCGGGGTGATCACGCGGGCTGAAATTGTGGGGCGCGTCATTGAGGTTGGCGGATTTTTGTATGCTCGGGATTTTCCTGAGATCGTGGCGGAGATCGGCAAGCCGGGGCGAACAAGCGCATTGGGAGCAGCAGGGGACAAAACCAATCATGCCTCCCGGGCAGGGCTGGGAATGTCGTACGAAATCACGGATGCGCTGGTGGAGGACATCACGGCGAGTGTGTGGGTGCTGAACCGTGTGACGTTTACGGGAGCGGCAGTGCTGCGGCGGGATAAGGCGGCTTATCGCGCGACGTGGATCGAATTGGGGTGAGCGGCGCCCGAGACAAGTTGCTGCGAGCAGTGGGGGGTGCCGAGCTGCGCTGGGCTTGGGCGGGACGAATGCGTCCGTCCCTACACGAACAAATTCACAAAGCAAACCAGGGAGGAAAAACCGATGAACGATGAAATGGTGCAGCAAATGATGGCGGCGGCGGAGCGACTGGCGGCCGCTTCGGAGACACTCGACCGGGTATTGGGAAAACTGGACGCGCAGCAGGAAATGCTGAACGCGAAGGTTGACCGAATTGTTGCGGCGGTCGAGGAGAGCATTACACAAACCAGCGAACGGCAGGAGGCGAAAGAAGCTGGAGCCGGCCTGCAGGAACGGGTTTTGGAGCTGGAAAAATCGAATGCGGATCTAAAAGCGCAGGCATCGCGGATGGCGCGCAAGACGCTGTCGCCGGTGGTTTCAGCGCTGATCGGAAAGCACGAAATTGAAGGCGAGCGCCTGGACCCGGGAATGCTGAATAAGACACTGGCGGCATTGAGCGTGGAACAGCGGATCGCGGTGAAGGCGGAGCTAGCACGGGCGGGAATGATCGAGTAAGTCGAGATCGGTCGTTAAGCGTTAGTTATTAGTGGTTCGAGGCGCGAATTAAAACGCGTCTTTTTTATTTAGCGAATCGGGCAACTTTCCCGAGAGGAGATACTACTTTGGCAAATAGCACACACGTTATCACCGATCTGCATACCTTGGCTGGGTCCACTTTCACGGCAGCAAGCCAGACCAAGGCACTCGCCACGGACGACGTCAACCTTGCCGGCATGGCCAATACGGCTTCCGCGGCTGGCACCGATCTGAAGCGCGCATTGCAACTCATCGCTGCCAATCTTGATCCGGCGGATCCAGCATTGACCCTCGTCGACAACATCCTTGGCACGCTTTCCTAAGTCGAGCAAGGGATGGATGATCCGGCGCTCGGGAAGAGCAGCGGATGAAGAGAAAGATCAGGCAGTAAACAACTCAAATGAGGAGAAGACATGAAAGCGAATTTTCTGGATTTGCATGCGGCAGCGGACTTTCTGGGGCCGGGCGCGATCGAAATCAACCGGTACCAAACCGAGATCACGGACATTGTGCGGCGGCGCGGTGTGTTTGGACAGCGAATGAAACAAATGCCGGCGACGGGACAGCCGTCGCGGTTCTTTGAGGAAACGGCAATTCCGTCGCCGAGCGCGACGCAGGCGTTCGTCGATCCGCGGAATATTCAGCCGACGCTGCAAGTGCCGACGCGGGTGGAGCGCACGGTTCCACTGAAGGCGCTGGTCTCACAGATTAACTACAACCTGTTTGACATGGAGGTGGGTACACAGCAGAGCCAGTTTGCGTATTTGCAAGCGAAGGACCTGGCCGATTCCGTGGACGGACTTCTGCGCACGCACGATGTGGCGCTGTGGAACGGCAACGATACTTCGCTGAGCAATCCAACGACGGCACAGTATTTCGGTGCGATTGGACAGATCGAGGCGGGGGGAAACACAGTGACCATCGCAGTCGGAGCCAGCATTGTGGACGGGCTGAAGAGCACCATCGCGGAAATGGTCTCAAGTTCGTCGTTCGATGTGCGTCCGACGGCGATCTATGCGAATCCGGTGCTGCTCGACTTGATCGACCGCGAAATGAAAGCAGAGTTCAACGTCGTTCTTTCAACGGCCGTGATCACGGGCGGTTTGACGGTGAAAACCTTGAGCACGCAGGCCGGCGAGTTGCCGCTGATTCCGGAATGGGCTCTTCCTTATACGGGCATACCGGGAAGCGGCAGCGCTGTGCTGCCGGCTTACATCGTGACCGAAGATCTGATCGAGTACCACTGGCTGACGGACCCGAATCCACGGATCTTCAAGCTGGGACTGCCGAGCACGCTGATGACACAAAGCGTGGTGGTGAAATTCGGCGGTGTGGTGGTGAAAGGCGCGAACTATGCGCATTACGAAGTGCTGGTAGACCGGTAGCGGAAGGCTGGGAAGATTCCACTCATTCGCACACAACGCGAATGAGTGGGGCACCCGGCGCTTCACAACTTACAACGAGTTACTCGCGGCTTAGAACGGACATCAAATCATGAATTACTTGCAACCATCGGAATATGAAACATATGGATTGGACGCGACGACTGGGCCGGCATGGGTGACGGCGGCATCGGCGATCATCGATGCGCATTGCCGAAGAATCACGCTGGGGGTCAATCAGTATACGGAGCGATTGCGGACGGACGGACAAAGGCCGATTCAACTTTGCTATTTGCCGCTGTGCGCGGTGGCTCCGGCAACGACTCCGATTGTTTCGGCGCGAGGGCGGTACGCGACGCCGCGGCGGGGCGAATTGGATTACGAAGCCGACTTGTGGGACATCGCGCTGGCGTTTGGGATTCCGGGAACATGGGTAAACCTGGACGTGTCGGACTTGGATGCGTTTGCGGAGACGGGAGAAGTTACGTTGCCGGTGAATGTGATGGGGTGGGCGTTCACTGAAGTAGAGATTGTTTATACGGCAGGGTTTGATCCGTTTCCCGACAAGGTCAAGGTAGCATGCGCTCAGTTAGTGAAGAATGCGCAGGCTACGCCGGCGTTGAATGTGAAGAAGAATGTTGCTCCGGATGGAATGCAGTTCTGGTACTTTGCGGACTCGCTGGTGGATGACATGGTACGGGAGCTGCTGGCGCCTTTTGTGGCGCAGAAAGTGGGATGACATGACTGGGATTTCGGGAGCAGCGGCGGCGCGAGCGGCGGACGCCATGTTACAGACATTGGGCGGGACGGAAGTGATCCTGCTGTTTGCGGCGGCGGGAATGCCGGGCGATGCGGTGGCAGGACTTGGGTTAGTGGATCCGGGAGTAGAGCAGGCGGTGATTGCGCCGGTGATTGTGAGGGAACTGACCACGGAGACTAATGGGCCGCGGCGACGCATCGAGATGCTGGCGGGACATGCGGCGATGGCAGAGCAGGTAAGTCAGCGGAACGTGGCGTCGGCGGAGGTGTTATTCGAAACGGCGTTGGGATTGGTGTACGGCGGAGAGATGTTTCACATTCAGGGATTCATTGTTGAGCGACTGGGCGGCGTGGCGTACTTGTATCGCGTGGCGGCGATGGCTTAGCTCGACTTTCAGTTATCAGTTAACTGCAACCGACTTACTACCTACTCATTGGAGACGTATGCAGGCAGCAAAAGACAGTTTTTATATGGCGCTGCGGTCGCGGCTGGCGGCATTGAATCCGGCGCGGACGATGGTGATTGATGGAGTCACGGTGCCGGCGATCGTGGTCCGAGAAAATATGGAGCCGCGTTTCGGGGAGGCGCAAGCAGGGGCGTTTTATCTGGATTTTGGAGACATCCTAATTGCGGAGAGCACTCAGCCGATGCTGGGAGTGGATTGCCATGTCTGGTACGCGAGCGAGGGCAGCGGTGGCACGGGAGTGGATCGAGGGCGCGGGCTGGCGGAGATGGATGACGAGTTGCTCGGAATTTGCAATCCGCCGCACACGGAGATGATCGATTACAGCCAGACTCCTAGCGTGGACTTGGGATCGGGGATCTTCTGGACCGTACCGGTGATGGGGAATGCTCCGGGAGATATCTCGATCCAGAAACAGCAGTGGAGCGCTGGTGTGGCGCGGGTGGATCGATATGCGCAGACGAGGATTTATTTCTTTCTGCCCGAGGTGACGGGTTGACGCGGGCTGGGTTACGACCGATCGCACGACAGACGCGCGCTTATTTCGCGCCGGTGGACAGGGCGACCGGGCCGACAGCGGTTTTTGATCCTTCGCAAAACAGTGGGTTTCAGCTTGATGCTCCGCCGACTCCCTGGATGGATCTGGGATGGATTGAGAATTTTGAGCGCACGACTACATCGCAGATCACGCCTTTGGCGGGCGGGACGGCGGGCGCAGTTTCGAGACAAGCGCGACATGGTTTGGGGGCGCGGGTTGATTTCGAATTCCGTGACTGGGGGAAGTTGCAGATGGCGCTGGCGGGCGGCGCGGAGCACATGAATGTGCTGGCGACGGAGGCTGGCGCGGCGCCGGCAGGGTCAGGGGGGACTCCCATAGCAGCGGCACCGTTGCTGGCGGGCTCGACGGCTACTGAACTCGTGGTGGGATCGGGCGCCATTGGCGGGTTCCAGGCTGGAGACCTAGTCGCGTGCGACGTGGATTACGCGCAGCAGGTGGGCTATGTGGGCACGGGTATCTCGGGTGCATACGTACAAAATCCAGAAGACGTGCAGCAGGATGTCAACTATGTGCGACGGGTTACGTTCAACGTGGGGCGGGTCGCGCTGATGACCGCTACGTCACTGCTGCTGACGCAGCCATTGCCTGGGGGAGTGCCGGCGGCCGGGGCGTCGGTGCAGCAGGTCCTCGCTTTTGTGGACCGCGAAGGTGGCGCGTTTCTGCAACAGTGGTCGGGCCTATTCGTGGCGGAGGATGAATCTGGTGGACGGGTGTGTTTCTACTATCCGATTTTGAGCCCCTGCACGGTGAAGGCGGAGTGGGTGCGGGAAAGTCTGGTCGTGATTCAAAAGCCGATTGGAGAATTGGCCCTGCAGGCTTCGTTTGCGGCTTTGCCTACTGTCGATATCAACGACGGGGCTGTCGTGCTCTGTTATCGGAGTTACTTCCCGGGCGGTGGGTCGGCGGTTTACTAGAACTAGTCTCATGAATGTTCCTCCGAGCGGGCTGTCGGCCCTCAGGGGCTAAAGCCCGGCTATTAAACGTCGTAAATGTCACGGCTGAAGCCGTGCCCTACGCAACCACAGGGGACTGCAGAGGTTTCCGATAAGTCATGAAGTTAACTATTGATAATCTCGACGGGCTTGGGCCTTTGGACTACACAGCTTCCTTGGATACAGACAAAAATCCTGGCGTGGTACGCAAGATCAATAGCCCGGCTGCATTTCACTTTGGACTAGTAGCCGGATTGGGAGGGTTGGCGGTTCCGGTTCTCGGTGGTCGCGTGATGCTCACTTTGAGCAGCGGCACGGATTTATTTTCCGGCTATGTTGTCGAAGCCCCGACTTATCAGTATTTGGGGTGGGCAGATGGCGGCGTGATTTATCGGTACGAAGTCCAAGCGCTCAGCGATGTGATGCTGATGGATCAGAAAGCGCCTCCGCCGCATCCTCCATTTGTCGACCGGAGCGCTGGCAGCGCGTTCGATCAACTGACGGCGGAGGCGCTGCCGGGCTGGTTTGATGTCAGCGGCGTCAAGGCGGGGGACCCGATTCCTTACTACAGCGTCAACCCGGCAAAGAAATGGACGGCCTCGGCAGAGGAGATCGCGCTCTCGGCGCGATGTTCTTACCGGGACGACAACAGCAATCTGTTTTTTACGCCGCTCGCAACTAACACTTATGCGCTGGCGGAGGATGTGCCCACGTTTTCACCAGGCGATCTCCAGTTGCAGAGCGTGAACCGGCTGGTCAACGATCTGACGATTGTAGGACCTTTGGAGCCGAGTGCTCATGTAAAGGATTATTTCTGCGGCGACGGGTATACGAGTTACTTCTACATGTCCCAGAAACCGTTTACGCGCAGTAGTCAGGTGGCGCTATATAACCGGGTGATTCTGGACGAGGCTTATACGGAACTGGATCCGACGCATTGGATCGTAACCGATCCTTTGAGTGCGATTTCGGTCAGCAATGAGCATTTACAGGTGGCAGGAGGAACCGGTGTCGATGGGCATACGCTGCTGAGCTTCATCGAACAGGTGGAGTTGGGCGGGGCGACGACGCTGGAACATGGGGACGTCGTGTTCAATGGGGCATCGGATGGAGTAATCGGCGGACTGTATACGGGAGCGGTCACGATCGCCGACTGCGTGGCGGGCTTTCGCCTAACGCCCGTGGGCGATTACTGCAGCATCCAGGCACTGGTTGGGGGCGTGGTAACGGGAACGCCTCTCGCTACGCAGGCCGGGCACCATTATGTGTTCACGACCACGCTGTATCCGACAGAGACGTATCGGATGCAACAGGTGTTTCACTCTTCGCTGTATCCGTCGGGATCGCCGCGCGGGGGTGGGGCGATCGCTTGCGATGTACGCGTGGTTTTGGAGGTGCAGGATATTAATCCAGCGAACCCGGCTTCACAGATTGCACCGGCTACGGTGTTGTATGACGACATCATCGCGAAAGCACCGGGGTTCTGCACTTATGCGCTCATCAATGCCGGGAATATCCAATGCTCACTTGCGTTCACTTACATATGGCTGCCAGTCGATGCCCTGGTCCGCGAAACACCATTAGACGGAAGCCCGGTGACTGTGCTGACGGGATCGTTGTTGGACGGGGCTGCATGTCAGGTAACGACTTCGCCCGCTCTGGAATTCTATCCGGAGTACATACCGGCGGCCAATGAGTTGATCACGGTCAGTTACCGCGGCCAAGGCCACGCAACGGCGCGAGTTATCAACTCAGCCAGCATTCAGGAGCATCAACGTGGCGGTGACGACGGAGTACGTGGGAGCGTGTGGGAGATTGGGTTGCCGGTACCGCGAACTTCTGCGGATTGTGAAATTGCGGCACTCGCCTTGCTCGACGATGCCGGGCAAGGGTGGAGTGGGGAATACAAGGCGTGGAGCCAATTGCTGCCGGGCGGCGCGGCGGATATTTTTCCGGGCGACGGACTGACGGTGAATGTGGCGTCGCGGATGGCCGTGTTCACAGCGATCGTGCGCGAGGTGGATGTGGAGATCGCGGACGTAGCGGGCGAGAACAGCCTCTATACGCTGCGATTTGTAGATGCGGGAGATCCTTCTCTAGATTTTGCATTTGTTGCAGCACTGATGAAGCAGACACAGGTGCTGGCACCGATCGATGTGACCGAGGTAGGAAATTACTATCTTGCCGACCTTACCGACGCGGAAGTTACGAATGTGGGTTCAACGACGGTGACGATTGACGCGGGATTTACGCCTCCGGCGGGTTGCGGTATTGAGGTGCGGTACACGGACGAAGGGTGGGGGAACGGTTACAACGGCAACCTGATTGGGCGTTTCACGAGCAGCACCTTTACGCTGTCGCGATACGCGCGAGCGCAGGATTATTTTTTGAGGAGTTATGACAACAGCACGCCTCCGAAGTATTCACGATATTCGGCGGCGCTGCATGTTGATTATCCGTTGTGATGCGCTAAATTGCGACATCGAGAATAGGGTGCGGTGATATGAACGAAGTGGAAAGTCCGTTGAATCAGTTAATGTCCTTACAGTTGCTGCAGTTCCTGGATAGGGCCATGGAGGCCGAGCGGAGGGCGACAGCGGCCGAATTCGAGCGCTGCGATGTCGCAATGAAAGCATATGCTCGTGCGGAGGACCTTCGACACGAGGCGGGAGATGCCAAGATCCAAAAGGCGAACGAAGTCCTCGATTATCGACTGGAAGAGATGAACAATTTCCGTTCGCAAATCAGCCACGAGCGAACGGAATATCTCCGGCGGGAAATGTATGACCGCGATCATAATGTTCTGGCAGAGCGAGTGAAAAGCCTTGAAATTGCGCGGGGAGAGCAGGCGGGGCGAACCGCTGCCTATGCATCGGTGGTGGGATTTATTGTCGTCCTGGTGCAAATCGTGTTGCACTTCTTGCGATAGTCATGCGACTGAGAAATTGGACGCATCTGGCGGGGCGGAAGAAGCGATTGCTCGTGTTTTCAGGATTCCACTAACTGTTCTGCTGTACGCGCGGGACGCCCGTCGCTCCACAAACATAGTCAAACTTATTGAGTTGAAGTCGGTGCGAGATTGAGAGGAAACGACTTGATTGTGAAACATCCGAGCGTTCACCGCGAGGCCGTGGAGTATTCCGAAGCGCAGAAGTTGCATATTGTTGCTGTGTATTCAAATCCCTATCGCTGGCAGCGGCGACGGGAGGCATTTCATGATTTTCGGTTTCATATGGAGACTAGTCCGAATGTTGTGCTGCATGTGGTCGAGGTTGCGTTCGGAGATCGACCGCATGATGTCACGAGCCCGGGTAATCCGCTCGATTTGCAACTGCGAACGGACTCTTGTCTCTGGATCAAAGAATGCGCCATTAACGAAGGGGTCCGACGTTTCCCCGCAGATTGGCAGTACGGCGGATATGTCGACGGGGACTTCCATTTCACTCGGCATGACTGGGCGCTGGAGGCAATTCACATGCTCCAACATCATAGCTTTGTTCAGTTGTTCAGCAGCTATACCGACCTGACCGGTGAAACAGCAACGAGTCACGTCGGTTGCCGACCTTATCGCATGAGCGCAAGTTTTGCATGGAACTATGTGCACCAGGGTGAATTTGTGAGTTCTCACTTGCGGCGAACAGGACGGTCAGGAGCCGACACCTACTATGCCAAGCTTCCGCCGTCCAAGGTTTTTCCTTATGGCTATGCGCCGGGAGCGACTGGAGGGGCGTGGTCGTGGCGACGGGATGCTTTCGAAACCGTGGGCGGGATGCTGGACACCTGCGTTCTAGGCAGTGCGGATTGGCATATGGCGTTTGGGCTGGTGCAAGCGACCAACGTGGCCGCAGAAATGAAACGGTGTACGCAGCCCTATGTGGAGTCAGTGCTGAATTGGCAGGCGCGGGCCGCGAAACTCAACCGGGTCGAAGGGCGCTCTCCGATGGGGTGCATCGACAACTTTGCCACGCATGCTTTCCACGGCAGCAAAGCGCTACGCGCGTATGGCGAGCGGTGGGCACTGCTGCAGAAGTGGGATTTTAATCCGGCGACCGACATCGCGCGCGATTACCAGGGATTGTGGCGGTGGACAGGGAACAAACCTGGGTTGCGCGATGACGTGGCTCGATATTTCATCGAACGGTCGGAAGACGGGCCGGCGCTGCTCGGGGAAACGCCGCTGGTGTGAGAAAAATCGGGTCGTCGGGTGATTGAGAGTCAAAGGTTTTGGTATTTGAATTTAGATGGCCGGATGACCCGGTGATCAGATGACCCGTTCTCTTTTTAGCCGACTTCTTCGCTCCAGTTTTCGAGAGTCTTCTTTAGTACGGCCATGAACTGGTCGGCGACGGCGCCATCGATAATGCGATGGTCGTAGCCAAGCGTGAGGTGAACTACGGAACGGATGGCGATGGAATCTGCTCCCTCTTTGTCGGTGACTACCATGGGCTGCTTGGTGATGCCGCCGACACCGAGGATGGCTGCGTTCGGCTGATTGATGATCGGCAAACCGAAGACGGCTCCAAATTGACCAGGGTTGGTGATGGTGAAGGTTGCACCTTCGACGTCAGCGGGCAGGAGTTTTTTTGTGCGGGCGCGCTCACCGAGGTCGGTGATGCCGCGCTGCAGTCCGAGGAAGTTGAGTTCGTCGGCGCTTTTGAGGACGGGGACGATGAGTCCCCAATCGAGTGCAACGGCGATGCCGGCGTTGACGTGCTTGTGGTAGCGGAGACTATCGCCTTCGAGGGAGCTGTTGACAATTGGAAATTGTTGCAAGGCGATGATGGCGGCGCGCACGAAGAAGGGCATGAAGGTGAGACGCGCGCCGTAGCGCTGCTCGAAGCCGTTCTTGAGCTTGTTGCGCAAATTGACGATGCGCGTCATATCCACTTCGAACATGCAGTGGACGTGAGCGCTAGTGCGGCGCGATTCGATCATGCGTTGCGCAATGATCTTGCGCATTTGAGACATAGGCACAAGGTCGCCTGGAATGACGGCAGGCGCAGAGGCTGGAGTTGGGCGAGGTGCGGGTGTGGCAACGGGAGCGGCATCAGTCTTGCGATGCTCGACGAAATCGAGAATGTCTTGCTTGGTGACGCGGCCTCCAGTACCGGTGCCATTTACCTGTGCGAGATCCACATTGTGCTCGCGGGCGAGCTTGCGGACGAGCGGGGAGGAGCGGACATCAGAGGCTCCTTCTTCGTCCTCTTCCTTTTCTTTTTCCCTTGGTGGAGCGATGGCGGCGGGCGGCCGAGCGGAAGCTTCCTTAGTTTCTTTTTTTGCGGGCGCGGGAGCTACGGAAGCAGGAGCAGCGTTCTTGGCGGCGGAAGCGCCATCGCCGTCGCCAATGACGCCGACGACGGTGTTGACCTGAACTGTGTTACCTTCGGAAACCTTGATTTCCTGAAGGATTCCGCTGGCGGGCGCGGGGATTTCGGCGTCGACCTTGTCGGTAGAGATCTCGAACAGGGGTTCGTCGCGCTGGACTTTTTCACCGGCTTTTTTCAGCCACTTGGTGATGGTTCCCTCGAAGATTGATTCGCCCATCTGGGGCATGACTACATCAGTCGGCATAGTTTCCTTTCCATGAAGCCCTGCGCAAACGGCGGAGTTGGAGCAAACAAACATTATAGCGAAGCTGGGAGTGACTCAGACGTGAAGCGCGGATCCGCGCGGGATGCGCTTAACCAGCGCGCGAAAAAGTTGGACATCAGTTCGACGACGATGTGATTTCTTGTGGAGCAGACAGCGATGAAGAAGTTATTGGCGGTTGTGGTTCTTTGCCTGCCAGCCTTTGGGCAAGCAATGTACTCCGGCCCTGGGTTGTATTCCGGGGCAGGACAGTGGGGCATGTTCAGTGGCGGCAGTGGCATCGGGGCCGCGCTTCCTATCAACTGGGTGGACTCGGCTGACATTTGCACCACGAGCACCTATGACGTGACCATTACGCTCGGGACCACTTCTGGCTACACGACGGAGAGTATCGCGACGCTCTTGGCCGCTTTGAATGCTTGGGCGAACGACTCGGATAAGTGGTACCACATTATTGTGCCTGCCGGCTGGGTGCTGCACGACTCGACGTTTGACTCGAACAACGCCCTGCTGACCCTGCCGGCGAAGGCCGGGGCTACGAAATGCGCCGTGGTGGAGTCGTCCTCTCCGCCTACGGCCAACCAGATCCTTTGCTCGCACGGCTTGCCTGGATATGGCGGCACGCGTAGTCCCGGCTGTACCACGGATATCGGGAACCTGTGGACGCTGCGCGTTGACAGCGCCCCTAATTCCGGCTACTACGCGATTTATGCCTGTGGCGGCAACAACCAGTCCTGGGGGAACACGTCTTGCTTTTCGGGAGGTTCTCCCAACCCCGCCAATCACATTCTTCTGCGAGATATGGAAGTGACGGTTGCGCCCGGAGCTGCCCAAAGCGGCAAGGGGTCGAACGCTCCTGAGTTGATAAAGTTTGAAGGCAGCCCGCAGGCATTAGGCGTTCAATATAGCTACTTCCACGGGCAAGATCCCGGTGACGTGGGTCAACCCTCTGGAGCCTGTGTTCAAGGCTCAACCTACCCCACCACGCCCTACAGCGACGGCGGTTGGTTGTTTACCGGCGCGGTAACTGCGTCAGGCGCGACGGTTACCGTTACGGCGGGAGATCGCCTTGGAATGACCGCTTCGGATGGCACCCATTCGTCCGGATACCCGCAAGCGATCGCTGGGCAGGCGAACGCGTTCTTCATTAACGGTAGCGGATATACGATCTCCAACTTCGTACCGGGCGTGAGCGATACCGTGCTGACGGTTTTTTCTGCGCCGCCCGCACTGCCGGCGGCAGCGACCATCACGGCCACCAGCATCACCAGCAATGTTTTGACCCTTACCGCATCGAACAGCTTTTCCTCCGGCCAACTGGTCTATTTGTCGGGCACCTCGGAGTCGTATCTTAACGGCCAAACCATAACTGTGCTTTCCTCGGGGTTGTCAGCTTCGCAGTTTGAAGCCAGCTTCACGCACGCCAACTTCACGAACTCGTCGGAGAAGTCGGGCGCATCTGCCGGAATCGCATTTTCCCTACTGAATCCCGCCACGAAATACGCCAACGGGTGCGGCGACGATGTGGTTGAGGGGGTGGGGTTTGGTGCGGCCAACAGCTGGTTCGAGTGGAACTACATCGAGAAGATCCACTGGTGGGAATCGGAGTCGCACGCTTTCTCGTTTGGTTTCTCGGGCGGGCCCATTAAGGTTGCGCACAACTGGATGGAAGGGGGATCGAACACGCTGTTCAGTGGCGGCGCCGCCGTCGATGTCAAAGGCGGTCCGGCCAATGACGTGGAGATTCGCGGCAACTTCCTGGGCCGCGACTTGGGTTACAGGTTTCTGACCGCAAGCGCGGGCAATAGTCCGGCGCCTCCATTTGGATGCGGGCCACTGGAAACCCCAGCCTCGAACAACACCTGCCTGATGGCTTGGGCGGTAAAGAACAGCCTGGAACTCAAACTCGGCAACCGGGTTCTGGTGGACGGGAACATCATCTGCTGTTCGTGGGCCGACTCGCAATCGGGATTCATCGTAGTCTCGAATCCGCGCACGACTTCGGGAGGCACCGACGCAGGTGTGGTAACCAATTGCGGGTCTCCGCCGTGTCCGCCGGCGACGGTGATTGCCAACCTCAACCTCACGAATAATTGGTTCTCGAATGGCCCACAAGGGATGGAGCTGGGCACGCGATCCCTGGGGCCGGGAGACGGTGGAGGGGTATCGCAACCGGAAGACTTTATCAACATCTCGAACAATGTGTGGTCGAATATCGGCGATACGAACCAGTGGAACGCGCCCGGCAGTGAACTGATCGACTGGGGCGGCTTTGGCGAAAACGATTTTCTCGCGGTGATGTCGCGCGCCTCGAACGTGGCTACGGCAACCGCGCTGCCGATTCTTCTGTCCACTTGTACGGCAGGGGCGTCGGGGTGCAACCCGGTTCCGGTCTGCGGCTCCGGTTGCGGAACGCAGAATAACGCGCTCGGGGCGACCAGTGTCGCCAATCTGGGCAGCGGCGTGATTCTAGTCACCCTCGGTTCTCGCCAAGACCCTTATGTCGGGCAGAACGTGACGGTCTACGGGCCTTCGGGATATACCGGAACATTCGCCATCACCAGCGCGCCGAATGGTGGTGTCGCCACTCTCTGTTCTTCGCCGGACAACTCCCAGCCACAGCCCTGCATACGGGCAGACGGCACCTTCGGGAACTCCTTCGAGTACACGGATTTATCCGCACCAGCGGGCACCCTATGCTCGTCGGCCGCGACTTGCACAGCAGCGGGATACAACTTCACCATGCCCACCCTGGCATTCCGTTACCACGACATGAGCCCCGGCGATGGGACTTATATTTCTTCGTGCTGGAACACGAATACGAACACGGCGGACACGACCTATCTTGCCGGGGGCGCGAGCTTTGTCGCGGCGGGGTCAGGCACGTCGCCGACTTCGCTGGTGGTTTCGTTCCCCAACACGGGGGCCGACGATTCGACGGGCTACGTCGTGTGCGACTTGGGAAACGATGCCGGCCACCCAACGAACAGCACGTTCGCCGGTAACACGGTCTTGACGCCTACCGGATTGAGCCTGAACAGCGGGGGCACAGCGAGACAGCATGTCGGCAATCAACTGACGGGAAACGCTTTCGCCACCCCTGTGGGGCAGAGCCCGTTCGCGTTCACCTGCAGCCACGTGACGGGCGAGGGCAACAATGCTCTATCGGAATGCTGGGACATAAACAATCTGACCGAGTACGGCAACCTGATTGTGAACCAGACGAGCGGAACCGCCCCGGTGGTGAACAGCAGTTACACCGATGTGTGGACGAACGGCACATTGGGGACCGGAACCGCGAACCTGTCCCCGAACGCAGGTTGCTCGGCGGGGCCGGTTACCGGCTGCATGGGTTGGGCTGGGTGGACGGTGACAGGTGGAAGCGGATTGACGTTTCCAACCGGGGCTTGCGTTTACGACGGATCGAACCCATTGAACTGCCCACTGATGGGGCCACCGTGGTCTACAAACTTCACGCTTAGTGATCTGGTGCTGTTAGCCGGGTCGTCGTATGCCGCGACCAATATCACGACCATCAACACGGCCGCGACCCAGACCGAGTTCGTCTGCCCGGCGGGCGCGAACTGCGGAACGCACGGGCCTTGGCCGGACTAGTCAACCAACTGCTGGACACGCGGGCCGTACCCGGTAACGAGCAAACACCCCAACGGCGAGCATACACATTGAACCTTACTGCCCACTTTACGCTGGAAGAGCTGACCTTCTCTGCGACGGCCGCAGGTCTGGGTCTCGACAACACTCCGAGCCCGGCGGTTTTGGCCAACCTAAAACTTGCGGCGGCGGTCATGGAAAGAATCAGAGCGCTGGTCGGCGGCAAGTCTATTGTCGTGCACAGTGGATACCGTTCAGTCGAAGTAAATCGAGCGGTAGGCGGAGTGTTGACGAGCGCCCATTGCTACGGCTTGGCGTGCGATTTTGTCTGTCCTGGCTTCGGTACCCCCCGAGAAGTGGCGTTGGCCATCCTGAAATCCGACATTGAATACGACCAGCTCATTCTCGAGTACGGATGGGTACATGTTGGCTTGGCAGAAGAGGGTTCGGTATTCCGCCGGGAGGCGCTGACGAAACGTTCGCCTGCTTCACCATATGAATCGGGAATTACCGCATTCCGCGAGATTCGTGAAGAGAAGCGCTTTATTGGAAGCTAGTCAACTAAGCTAACCGCGACACGCTTACCAAAACTGTAAGTCAACTCTGCCGGCCCTAAGGCATCAGGAGATACTCTTGTGAAGAAGTACGCTGTCTATCTACCTACAATTGTGTTACTGCTCACCTCGCTTGCAAACGCCGCCACGCCGGCGATTGCAGCCTTCTGGATGAATCACGCCGCTTCCGCGGCGATCTTTGCGCCGTTGGCCGTCATTGTGGCACATTGGCTGCCTTCGCCGTCCGACGCCATCAATTCACAAAAGTAAGTCACCGTCGAAAAACATATAGGAGAGATATTGTTATGAGAAAAGTTCTCATCGTCGTGCTGTCTTTTGCCTTGTTATCCACCGCGTGTTCGACCGCATGGGTGTCGACACTCGATTCCATTCTGGCCGCCGCGGCGCCCGCGCTGATCAACATTTTACAGATCGTTTCTATCGCGAACGGCCGGCCGATGAACTCAAATCTCGCGGCCAAGATCAATGGCGATGCAGCAGCAATAAAAACGCTGGCTGCCGACTTCGCAAAAGATGGCGGATCAAGTGCCTGCAACACACTACAGAATGCCGTTGCAACCTACCAGGTCGATCAAACTCTCGTATTGCAGTTGGCGCAGGTGAGCGATTCGAAAACGCAGACGAAGATCTCGCTCCTGACAGATCTTGTATCTGGAACGATAGGCGCGATTTCAGCTGCGATTCCTGCTTGCCAAACGCCGGTCTCTTCGGCGGAGAACGCTAGCGCAGAGCCTCTCCTCAAGCTGCGGAACTTCGTGGCGAGTTACAACGTTATTCTTACGGCCAAGACCGGAAATGCTGCCGTGGACGCGGTCACTCCGAAGTTAGTCATTCATCAGCACTCTAAGGTGGCTCGGTATGTCTCGTTAGGCTACCTGAAATAAATGGGCAACGTACTTAGCGTGGCCGATCGGGCACGAATGCGAGGGCTCCTCAGACGTTGTGAATCGAAAGGACGGTAACTAATGAAACGCAAATTTGGCGCGCTCCGCGATGTTCACGATGTTCGTGATCGGATGTACCGCGCTGCCTCGTCGGTGCGGCCGGCGGTCCTCCATGTGGATCTGCGGGAGTGGGGAGGGCCGGTCAAGGATCAGGGCGAGGAAGGCAGCTGTACCGGACACGCCTTCTCCTCAGCGCGCGAGTGGATCGCGCGGAAGTATGAGAAGGCCTCACCGGTTCTTAGTCCGCAATGCCTGTATGCCGAGGAATTACTCGCCAGCAACGACTTCCCGAAGGATGAGGGTGCTATGCCGCGTACCGCATGCCAGGTGCTGACCGCACTCGGTTGCTGCGAGACGGCCTTGTATCCGTATATCGCGGGCCAGATTACGAAGCCCACGCCAGCGCAGATCGCGAATGCGCTGAAGTATAAGACGGGCGCTTATCACCGCATCGCAGGGTTATCGGATTTTCTGTGTTGCCTGAGCGATGCAACGCCTTGGCCGGTGCTAGTGGGGTTTACGGTCTATGACTCATTCATGTCGGATCAGGTAGCGGAGAGCGGCATCATGCCGGTTCCGATATCTGGAGAGCAGCAACAGGGCGGCCACGAAGTACTTTGTCTCGGTTACGACTTCGCGAAACAGCTGGCGCTTATTCAGAATAGTTGGGGCGAGGATTGGGGACAGCGGGGCTACTTCTGGATGCCATTTGAGGTGATCGCATCGCCCGATACCGACCTGTGGATTGTGCATACGGGAGGACCGTGGCAGTAGATCGTGAAATTTGTCTAAATCATGCAGAGCGCGGCGATTCCGGCAGGACATAATGCTTTCTTGCCTCTTGCCATCGGTTTCGAATCCTTGTAGTGCTCCCTGCCATCTAAGAGTTTTACCAAACCACCCTAGAGGCAGGAACGATGACACAGAGGCAAGATACCGCCGCGCAACCAACCAAAGTCTCCAGCCAAGTATTGGACCAGCTGTTTCGGCAAGCCCGCACGCATAGTGCGTGGCTGCCGACGCGTGTGCCGCTCGCCGCGCTGCGCGAAGCTTACGAACTTGCCCGCTGGGGACCGACCAGCGCGAATTCCAGTCCCGCCCGCTTCCTGTTTCTCGAAAGCGAAGCGGCCAAGGCGCGGCTTCTGCCCGCGCTGGCTCCGCTCAATGTCGAAAAAACCAAGGCGGCACCAATCACCGCAATCATTGCCTGGGACGCCGAGTTCCACGAGAAACTTCCCAAGCTATTTCCCCATGCCGACATGCGGTCGTATTTCGCGGGGAAGGCGGCCTTGATCGAGGAAACCGCGTTCCGCAACAGTTCACTGCAAGGGGCTTACTTCATGATCGCGGCTCGAGCCGTGGGACTCGATTGTGGCCCAATGTCGGGCTTCGACGCGGCGAAGGTGAATGCCGAATTCTTTCCCGATGGCAAATGGAAAGTGAATTTTCTTTGTAATCTGGGCTATGGCGATCACAGCAAGCTTTTCCCGCGCAGCCCGCGCCTTGATTTCGACGAGGCGTGCCAGGTGCTTTGAGCGCGAACCGGCAGGCCGGGTCTCTAGGTTGTAGCTGGTGGAGAGCCGGGCTTAAGGTAGGGCGAGGCGCCCGTCTCTCCGCAGTTTAATTCCTTGGCTTCCCGTCGATTTTTTTCTCGACCTTTGCCCAAGTATCCTTCAACGCGACCGTGCGGTTGAACACTAGACGCCCTGGCTTTGAGTCCGGGTCCACACAGAAATATCCCAGGCGTTCGAACTGGTATCGGGCCTCGACCGGCGCATTTGCCAGCGATGGTTCCAGCTTGGCACTGGCAATCACTTCCAGCGAATTTGGATTGAGGTTGGCCGTGAATTCCTGGCCTTCTTCAACCTGATTCGGATCTTCCTTGACGAAGAGCTTGTCGTAGTTTCTCACTTCGGCGTTGAGCGCGTGTTCGGCGGAGACCCAGTGGATGGTCGATTTCACTTTGCGTCCATCCGCAGCGTTGCCGCCGCGCGTGGCGGGATCGTAAGTGCAATGCACCTCGACCACTTCTCCGTTGTCGTTCTTTACCACGCTCTTTGCTGTAATGAAGTAGCCGTAGCGCAGCCGAACCTCGCGACCGGGCGACAGGCGGTAGTACTGCTTCGGCGGATCCTCCCGGAAATCATCCTGCTCGATATAGAGCACCCTGGAGAATGGTACTTTGCGTTTCCCTGCACTTTCGTCTTCGGGATTATTGACCGCATCGACCTCCTCCACCTGACCTTCGGGATAGTTGTCGATTACGACCTTCACAGGCCGCAGCACCGCCATCACGCGTGGTGCGCGCTTGTTCAGATCTTCGCGGACGAAGTGTTCGAGCATCGCGAGTTCGAGCGTGCCGTTCGTTTTCGATACTCCGATGGCCGCGCAGAAATTGCGAATCGCCTCCGGCGTGTAGCCGCGACGGCGGATGCCGGAAAGTGTGGGCATGCGCGGATCGTCCCATCCGGTCACGCGTTTTTCCTGCACTAAAGTTAGAAGCTTGCGCTTGCTGAGCAGCGTGAAGGTAAGGCTGAGGCGATCGAACTCCATCTGCTGCGACGGGAAAATGCCAAGTTGCTGGATGAACCAGTTGTAAAGCGGGCGATGATCTTCGAATTCGAGCGTGCAGATCGAATGCGTTACGTGTTCTATGGAATCCGACTGACCATGCGCGTAGTCGTACATGGGATAGATGCACCACTTGTCGCCGGTGCGGTGATGCTCGGCGCGCAGGATGCGGTACATGACCGGATCGCGCAGGTTCAGGTTCTTCGACGCCATATCAATTTTGGCGCGCAGCACGCGCGATCCGTCTGGAAACTCGCCCTTGCGCATGCGCTCGAACAGGTCCCAGTTCTCGTTCACTTCGCGGTTGCGATGCGGGCTTTCCTTGCCGGGCTCGGTGAGCGTGCCACGATACTGGCGAATTTCTTCCGCCGTTAGATCGTCGACATACGCTTTGCCGTCTTTGATGAGCTTGATCGCCCACTCGTAGAGCTGATCGAAGTAGTCGGAAGCGTAATACAGACCGTCCCACTCGAAACCCAGCCAGCGGACGTCCTTCAGAATGGAATCCACATATTCCTGCTCTTCTTTTTCCGGGTTCGTATCGTCGAAGCGAAGGTTGGTCTTGCCGCCGAACTCGTCGGCTAATCCAAAGTTGAGGCAGATAGACTTGGCATGGCCGATATGCAAATAGCCGTTGGGTTCGGGAGGAAAGCGGGTCTGGATGACCGCATCGCCATACTTCTTCGTTCTTATGTCGTCAATAACGATGTCGCGGATGAAGTTCGAGGGGCGAGACTCGAAAGGCGAGTTCCCGGCAGATTCTTCGGATTTAGATGAAGTTGAGTTAGTAGTGCTCATACTCCTCACATTTTATATGGGCAAAGTGAATTCGCGGCGCCTGCTAACCGCTTCTCACATGATAATCTGCGTCCAGAAGCACCGCGGCCTTCTGTGAAATCACGGCCGGCGGGTGCCAAATCCTCATGGCAAATTGCGTGCAATGCGGTCGCCAGCTTCCAGCCCTCAGCTTCGGCAAGAAGCTTTGCCAGTGGTGCGTGATGAACGAAGCTGCGAAGCGCGGCGAAGATATCCCAATCCAACGAGTCGAGGCCGCCCCCTGGATGCGGCGGCAGTCCAGTTCGATGGCGGTGACTCAGGCGATTTTCGGAATT
>JBEKED010000015.1:0-22640 GCA_050014035.1 Terriglobales bacterium | reverse complement strand
TCCCTTCACCGCGTGGGGACGGACGCATTAGTACCTTCCGGCCCAGGGAAGTTCGGCAGCCTCAGCAGTAAGTAGCACCGCAACCTTGGTCAGGCGCGTTGCATCGCGCGCCACCGACACATCCTCGCGCGCAATCCACTTTTTTCGCACCATGCCGCTCAACAGTGACTTTCCAACCCGCGTCGCCCCGCGCAAATTTGGTTCCCGGACGCTCTCCCGCTCCGCCAGATAATCGAGCACTCGAAACTCGACCAGTTGCTGTTCCGGCGTGCGCTTCGACCGTGCCGGAGACCCCGACATCCCCGCCAGATGCAGCGCCATTCGCCCTTCATCGGTGATGCGGTACGCGATTGAGCGTTTAAACTCGGCAGAGAGCGGCAGCATGGTGCGAAACACTTCTCCCAGCGGGGCGAGATAATAATCGGCAATCCACTTTCCAAGTTGCAGCAAATGCTCATCGAGAACGGGCGTCAGATCGAGCGCTTCGATCACCTTCTTGATCTTTAGGGGGGAAGTGTTGCCCTGCGGCGAGCGATCGTGCAACTCAACCACAACGCCCGACATGCGTTGCTGGCGAAACGGCACCAGCACTCGCCCGCCAACCACCGGCTCCATGCCCACCGGGATGGCATAGGTGAATACCATGTCGAGAGGCACGGCTAGAGCGACGTCGCAGAAGAGGGACATGTCTGGGAACTGATCAAATCCTACCGCATTTGCGAATACTGCTGCTTGACAGTACTACCGCAACGCGTTAGCATTCAATCAGAATGATCCTGAGTTTCCGGGACAAGGAAACAGAAAGACTGTGGCAGTCAGGCCGATGCCGCCGTCTGCCGGCAGCTTTGCAGCGGCGGGCCTTTAAGAAACTCGCCATTCTGAACGCGGCGGTTACGCTCGGCAATTTGAAGGTGCCGCCAGGCAATCAGTTGGAAGTGCTTCGCGGTGGCCGCGTAGGACAACACAGCATACGAATCAACGACCAATATCGTGTGTGTTTCGTTTGGCGGGATGGAAATGCATTCGAAGCAGAAATCGTTGATTACCACTGAAGGGGGCGGAGCGGGCATGGTCAAATCGAGGAAGGTATTTGCGGTTCACCCGGGAGAAATTCTTAAGACCGAGTTCATGGAACCGATGGGCATAAGTGCCTATGCGCTAGCCAAGGCTCTCAATTTTCCTGGCATCTATGAAGTCGTCCGTGGAGACCGGGCCATCAGTGCCGACACGGCCATTCGCCTCGGAAAGTACTTCGACCTGCCGGCACAGTTCTGGCTCAACCTTCAAAACGATTACGATCTGAGAATCGCGGAAGGCGGTGGAATCGGCAAAGAAATTCGGCCCTGCAGAGTTGCCCACGATACCGAACCCGCTAACATGCGGTAGACGTAGTACTACGCTGGCATTTTGTTGATCGGTCGCCCGACAAGGCGAGGCCCGCGTTATTTGCCCGTGTAAAGCTCCGGAAACTCTTGCCGCAGGTGAGCGACTTTGGGCGCGTCGTTATAAACGATATACGGGTTGTCGGGATGACGGGCCGCGTAATCCTGATGATAGGCCTCGGCGGCATAAAAGGCCTTCAACGGGACCAACTGGGTGACGATCGGACGCGGGAACACTTTCGCTTTTTCCAGTTGTGCAATATATGCCTCGGCGATTCGCTTCTGCTCATCGCTGCCGTAGAAAATGGCAGAACGGTATTGGCTGCCGGTGTCTGGCCCCTGACGGTTCAACTCGGTGGGATCATGTGCGACAGAGAAGAACACGCGCAGCAGTTGCCCATAGGTGATCTGCGAAGGATCGTAAACGATCTTTACTGATTCCGCGTGGCCGGTGTCACCGTTGCTTACGAGTTCGTACTCCGCAGTGTTGGCTGCGCCCCCGGAATACCCCGACGTGGCGCTGATCACTCCCTTGACATGCTGGAAAACGGCTTGAATGCCCCAGAAGCAGCCACCGGAGACCACGGCGGTTTGCTCCGCCTTGGTCGTGGCCAGCGTGGCGTCTACGGCAGGGCTCGGGACCGCGGCATTGGCGCGCTCGCCGGCATTGCATGCGACTACGCCCGCGAGAGTGATCATCAAGAGCACAGCAAATACACGCGAGGAAAAATTGCACATTCTCATAACAAACTCCTTCAAACGCCTGGGTCAGCTCATTCCAGTTGCCTCTTCAATAGAGTCGGCAGCGGAGGAAAAGTTACGGATCTTTCGCTGAAGGTTGATGCGATTGACCGCGGCGCAGCCCGCCACGGGTGAGAGCGGCTAACACTTTTGTGCCATTCGGGCCCGATTCTCCACAGCTTCCACCGGGTTGCCACTTGCATTTCCGCACAGAAGTTCCGGATAATCAGGGCGAGAGTAGAACAGCGTGTATCGCTACAGCCGGGCAGATTTACTGCGTATTCTTCGGCTCGTTCCTCGCCAGCTTCAAACCTGGGAGAAGGCGGGACTGGTCACAGTCAGCGAAGACTATTCTTTTTTCGATCTGGTGCAAATCAAAAAAGTGCGCGACCTGTGCGCGCAGCGGGTTCGCCCAGCCGTGATTCGGCAATCGCTCGAAGCCATGCAGAAGCAGGTTGCGGGCATGGAGAATCCGCTGCTCGAAGCCGGCGCTTATCGGAATGGGCGTCGGGTTGCCTTCCGCCACCAGGGACGGCTGCTGGAGCCCATCGCCGGACAGTTCATGTTCGATTTCTCGTCCGCAGAAATTAAAGTCGTAGCCAGCCCGCAGCGCAATGGACCGGAACTGGTGGTTACCGAGGTTGCCGACTTGTTTGCGCGCGGCATCGTGCTGGAAGAAAATCCCTCGACCCAGAGCGACGCAATCACAACTTATTTGAAGGTTCTTGATATGGACCCCATGCACGCTGCCGCCCACATCAACCTTGGCACGCTTTACTACAACCGTCAGGAATACGCGCTGGCGGAAAGACACTACCGTTCGGCAATTCAGATCGATCCGCGCTACGCCTTGGCTTATTTCGACCTGGGCAACGTGCTCGACGAGACGGGACGCGTCGAGGAAGCCATCAATACGTACAAGGCCGCGATTCAACTGGCGCCAACCTATGCGGACGCGCACTACAACATCGCGCTGGCCTATGAAAAGATGCGCGCGCCACGCAAAGCGCTGCAACACTGGCGTGCCTATGTGAAACTCGACACGGCCGGCCCCTGGACCGTTCACGCCAAACATCAGATCCAGCGCATTCTGCAGAGCGACACCCTGAAATTGGTGCACTCGCGCAAGGCGAACTGAAAAACATGTGCAACGGGCCGGTTTAGCCGCAACTCAGGGAGAGTCGTCTCCGTTGGTATACTTCAATCTCACTTTCCTAATGCAGGGGAACATGACATGAAGCTCTATCGGTGGATTTTGACGCTGACTCTCGCGACCGCGATGGCCGCAGCCAGCGCCGTCTGCTTTGCCCAGTCGGTTAAAAAAGAAAAGGAAATCTACAACGAAACCGCCGACGCGCGCGCCGAAATCAAAGAGGCTCTGGAGAAGGCCACAGAGGAACACAAGCGCGTCATTGTCGTGTTTGGAGCTAACTGGTGCTTTGACTGCCATGTGCTCGATAAGGCTTTTCATAGTTCGGACCTGGCGCCGATAATCGCCGCCAACTATGAGGTTGTGCATGTCGACACCGGAAAAAAGGGAGAAAAGAACCAGGACCTGATGACGAAGTATGAGGTTCCGATAAAGCGTGGCATTCCCGGGCTGGCCGTGCTCGATGCCGATGGGAAGTTGGTTTACAGCCAGAAGAACGGCGAGTTCGAGAATGCGCGAGCGCTCAACCCGGAGGATTTTCTGGCATTCCTGAACAAGTGGAAACCCGGAACTGCGAGCCGGTGAGAATCCAGATCCTTACGTGCTCTGGATAGAAAAAAAAGGCGCGGCCTGCGCCGCGCCCCCAGAAAGAAGTCACCGCCATCGTTCGTTTATTCGTCAGTCGTTACCTGTCAGTCGTTAGTCGTCACTCGTTTAATTCACGCCGGTTAGTCCACCTGTAGCTTGTTCTCAACGCTGAACGCGCCCGGTACGCCACTCGCGCGCATCCCGGCAATATTCTTGTCCATCGCGCTCTCGACCGTTCCGTAGAGCGTCACATGTCCGTTGTCGACGACGATGCGGATCGGTTTGACCGGGTCAATTGCGTAGCGGCTGAGGACGGAGTCGCGATAAATGGCGCGAGCTGTGAGCCTCCGAATGGAATCGTCAAACCCGGAAACCGGCAGCACGTTGACGTCATTCACTACGTCCTTGACGCCAGGTGTACGCGCTACGATGTTGAGCGCGGAGTCCTCTGGCACGTCGTATAAGACGTCGCCGCTCAGGGTTACGACGCCGTCTTTCACATTGAGCGCAATGTAGTTAAATGCGTTGTCGTAATACCCGACACGGTCAAAGTCCACCTTCTTTGCCAGTTGCTTCTGAAGTTCTTCGTCGGGAACGGATTTACCCGCGACCACGATGTTATTGCGAACGCCGCTGACATTGGACGTTTTCTTCGCTTTTTTGGCGGCGTCCAGTTTGTCTTGATAAAGGTCGACCGTGCCGGTCAGGGTCACGATGCCATCTTCGACGCTGGCGTTCACGCCCTGCAGCTGCCTTGCGTCACGAATCTTATGGCTGACCGCCTGCTGGATCTGCTGATCGTACTGGCTGGTTGCCGCCAGCGCACTCACGCTCAGCAGTACGACGAACGCGAGAGTTAACGCCGGTGCATGTTTCTTTATTATGTTTAGCTTCCTCATAGTTACCCATCCTTACTGGAATTCCCCACGGGAATTCCGTTTCCTCACGTATTAACCGCTTGGTTAAATAGATGCGCCGCGGCATTCTCGGGATGCGCACAGTGGGCGGTTTTACAAACTATTACAAACGATGAGTTTGGCCAATGTCACAGAGGTTTGACAGATAGTTGTCATGACGACTAATGTCGCCGGCATTCCCGGTGGAATCCGATGCAGCATCTATCGCGCAATCAGGGGCTCTGGGGAGCGTGATTCTTTTTGAATCGAAAGGCAGGTACAATATTGGCATGACTACTGACGAACGCCTCGACCGGCTGACCGAAAGACATGAAGCGTTGGCTGAGAGTCTGCAGTTGCTCACGGTGGACGTGCAGAGTCTGGCGCAATCGGTGAAAGAACATGACCGGATCCTTCGTGGGCACGCCGACCTCATCGGCGATCTTGCGAGAATCGCGTCCGGACACGAACAGCGCATTCAGAAACTGGAAGGCCGCCAGGGCTGAACTGGGACGAGCGCGCCGCGAGTTTGACAGTTGCTCGTTATAACAACTAACCTCCATCCATGCCACGGGGTCTGCAGGCGGAACTCAAACAGAAAATCCCCTTTTCCAGCCGGGAACAGGAAGCCTACCTTTCCTTGTTGCGTACGGTCGATGCGCTGCAGACCCAGATCGAAGCCCGGCTCAAAGAGTTTGGAGTCACGGGCACGCAGTACAACGCGCTGCGGATCTTGCGCGGGGCGGGCGCCGAGGGCTTGCCGTGCCGCGAGATCGGCGAACGCATGATCACGCACGATCCGGACATTACGCGTTTGCTCAATCGTCTGGAAGATCGCGGCCTGGTCGAGCGCACGCGCGCCCGCCACGATCGCCGCGTCATCTATGGGAAGATCACCTCCGCCGGGCTAAAGCTGCTGCGCAATATGGATCGGCCCGTCGAAAGGCAAAGCCGCGAAATGCTTCGTCACGTGGGGAAAGGAAAACTAAAGCAGTTGATTAAGTTGCTGGAGTTGGTACGGGCGTAGGACTTCTCACCGCCGAGACGCCGAGAGCGCCGAGTAGGCTCTAGCGTTATCTTCGTTTCGCAGCCTTTTTCGTTGATGGCGCTGGGTTCTCCTTACCCGCGTTGTTCGGAAATACGCGCGCGAAAATCTTATCGATGTTCCTGAGTTGACGCTGCAGATCGAAAGCGCGGTCGATTTTTGCTCGCGGCACTCGTCGGCGAATTTCCGGATCGTTCAGGATCAGTTCGTGGAAGTCCAAGTCTTCTTTCCACGCCCGCATGGCATGACTCTGCACCAGGCGATAAGCATCCTCGCGAGAAACGCCGCTTTCGACGAGGTCGAGCAATAATTGCCCGCTGAAAACGAGACCCCGCGTGCTTTCGAGATTCGCCATCATGCGCTTCGGGTAAACGAACATGGTCTCGATGAGGGTCGCGGTTTTGTTCAACAGGTAATCGGCGAGCGTCGTCGAGTCAGGAATGATGACGCGCTCCGCCGAGGAATGCGAAATATCGCGCTCGTGCCAGAGGGCCACGTTTTCGAATCCTGCTTGCGCGTTCGACCGCACCACGCGCGACAATCCGCTGATCTGTTCGCAGGTCACGGGATTGCGCTTGTGGGGCATGGCCGATGAGCCCTTCTGTTTCTCGCTGAAAAATTCTTCGGCTTCGCGAACTTCGGTGCGCTGCAGATGTCGAATTTCGGTGGCGATCTTGTCGAGCGTCGACGCGATCGTGGCCAGAGTGGCCAGGTACTGTGCATGGCGGTCGCGCTGAATCACCTGCGATGACACGGCGGCAGCCTTCAACCCCAGGCGCGCGCAAATCTGCTCTTCGAGCTCTGGAGTCAGATGGGCGAACGTTCCCACCGCGCCTGAGAACTTGCCCACGCGCAAATCCTCGGCGGCAGCCTGAAAACGCGCAATGTTGCGCTGCGTTTCCGAATGCCAGTTGGCGATTTTGAATCCGAAGGTGATGGGTTCAGCATGTATGCCATGAGTGCGGCCGATCATGGGCGTGTCTTTGAACTCCCATGCCCGGCGCTCGAGCACTTCGGCGAGGCGCTCCAGATCGCCCGCAATCTGTGACGAAGCCTGCTGGATGAGCAGCGCCTGGGCAGTATCCACCACGTCATTCGACGTCAGGCCATAGTGGAACCATCGCGCGTGCGGACCGACGATCTCAGCCACCGCAGTGGTGAAGGCGATCACATCATGTTTGACCTCAGCTTCAATCTGGAAGATGCGGTCGACGCTGAAATCGGCCCGCGCTCGGATCGCCTTGGCGGCATCCTTCGGAACGATGCCGGCGGCGGCCAGCGTTTCCGTCGCTGCGACTTCGACTGCGAGCCAGGTGCGGAAGCGGTTTTCGTCACTCCAAATGCGGGCCATCTCGGGCCGGGTGTAGCGTGGGATCACGGCGCTGTCTCCTGAAGGGGAACTGGGGATTGTAAATCCTATGCTCTGTTCGGTCGAGCTGAGGGCGCTCCGACGAGAGCAACTAAACCCAACCCATTCACAATAAAACTAGTTAGGCAGAACAGCAGCTTGGCGCTGCGTCATCGCGTCTGCCGCAGTCTTGGTGCGATTTGGCGGAATCGTGCCCAAATCGTGCCCGAAGGTCTGGGTAAGCGTTAACGGAGCCGATCTAGCCGACGCTGCCAGCAGACTCGACACGAAGCAAAACACCGCGGCATTGGAACCAATGTCTGGGCGGCGAACCGGAAAAGCAACAGTGTCAGCAAGATTCCAGCCTTCTAATATTTATGAGAAGAACGGATAGCGAAGATGGGACGCCCAGTTGGGAGCGCACTCAGCCTCGATCGTTGGCGATAAATTGCGATTAATTATCCGGAGTATAAGAAGGTGCCCACTTTTGACAAGTTTCCGCCTTTTTCCGCGGCGGATTCGGCACAAGTTCTCGGCCTAGCTTCTCCGGCGCTGCCCGCCAGAATTTCAACGGCTGGAGCCTCCCTCCGCAATTTGCAGATCGAGGGCCACGCGCTCGCCATTGATCAGTATTGTTCCCGCGTCCAGCAGTTGCTGTCCCGTGCAATCGTACTTCTCATAGCAGCGCAAAGAGGAAAGCGGGAAGAAGAATTCCACAGCTTCAGCGGCGCCGCCGGACGACTTGCCGGCAACGCGAAGGTTGGTACTGAAGCCGATCCCGTCAAAATCCTGCGCATCCTTGAAATAAGCCAGCAGCGGGCGGATGAGGTGGGCAATATGATCGTCAAAAGCGGTGGCTGCCAACTTATATCGCGAGCCTGCGGCCGAAGCCGGCAAATCCGAATTCACTGACAGCTCCAAATAAATCCCCTGCCGGAAAGCCACGAATTTCGGCGGCGCGTAAGCCACGAAGTGGGCCTGCGGCTCCTGCTCTTTTATAAGCTGATCGAGCACTGCCTGGTCGGAGTTCTGCAAGGCAGCGAGCGCCTGGGACGAGGTATCGCGCGGCGGGGGCGGAGGTGGTTCCTTCGGTTTTGCCGGGCTGGCGGCCTCGGGTGCAGCGCTGGAGGAAGAATCCTCGTCGTGATTATTACTACTAACATTGGCATCAGGATCGGCAGCCGGCGGAAGTGCCTTATCGTTGAGCCAGATTGAAATCGGTTGCGCGTTAAGGAATAACTCCCCTTGCAAGAGCGCCGCCTGCTGCGCCGTTTCATCCTTCTTGGCGGAAAGCAGCTTGATCGCGCCGCTGCGCGGCAGAAACACCATCAGGTTCTCCGGATGCTCCATGGAGACGCCCATTACCTTTCCCATAATGTGATGGGAAATCTCGATGGCGAACCCTTCCACATGCTGATTGTTCTGAAAGCGCGGCACTACGGCTTTGAGGATGGGCATGACCACGTTGAGGAAAGTGTTCCGCGCCCGTTGTCCGGGGCTGATCTTCTGCACCGAATAAGCGGCATAGTAGTTACCCGTGATGGCGAGCACCGTTTTGCCGTTATAGCTGTCAAATCGAATCGACGATTGATCCGCGAGTTGCTGCTTTGCCTGGTCGAGGTCGAGCTTGCGGCTGAGATAGAACGGATAATCAAACTGGATCGCCAGAACATCAGCCCCGGCCCGCGTCAACTCGTCCATGTATTGCTGCTGTAAGACGCGCAAGCCGGGGTCTTTGATTTCCGCCGGAGATACGACCTGGGCAAACGCAATGCTACTAACGATCAGGCTGAAACTGATCAGGCTGATCACGACCAGACTCGGGCTGAGTCCGCCGGCCCTACTTTTGGGCATACACCGTTCCGGCAGCATGATAGGGAGGATCGGAGATCAGGCGGATGTAAGCAATCAGCCCCTCGATCTCTGTCTTGCTGAGAGTATAGCCGTACGGAGGCATCAATGCGGACTTGCCGAGCGCGGGCCCACCGTGACTGATGATCGCGGTCAGGTCGGCATCGCTCATTTTATTGAGCGTGTCGCCTTCCACAAACGGATGTGGCTTGACCTCAAGATTGTCGTAATTGGAAACCCGCTCGGGCGTGGATTCCGGATTGTGGCAGCGCGCGCAGTACTTTTTGTCGAGTTGAAATCCGACCTGCTGCTGATATCCCATCGCAATTTCTTCTATCTTCAGTTCGACTGACTTCCCAGCTTTCGTGGACGTGCGGGCGGTGAACTGGTATCGGCCCGCCATTCCGCCGAGAGCAACATTCGTGCTGAGTTGTCCGCTGGAATCGGTCAAGCCGCTCGGAGGGTCAAAGCTGACGCCCGCCGGCCCGCTGAATTCGACCAGCGCTCCGGCGACGGCCGTTCCTTGTTCATCGTTGACCTGCACAACCAAGGGATCAGCCAGCACCATTCCGGTGGGACCGATCTGCTTACCCCCGCTCGACTCCACCAGCGCGGAGCCGAAACCTGTGGGCTTCAGGTTCGAGACTGGTGCCGAGTTGCTTGTGCACCCTGCGATCACGAGAAGGAGGGAAAACGCGAAAAGTGTCCGCCAGTGGCTGATCATATTATTTCTTCGCCTCCTGCTTGCCGGAGCCTTTCTGCGTCATCAGGAATGCGGTCAGAGCGCGGGCGTCCTCATCATTCATGTTGCGGTTCGGTTCGATGGTGCCCGGTCGCATGGTCTGTGGATCCCTCAGATAGTGGTAAATCCAGGCAGCGGTCAGGCGCGAGCCGACTTGCGTAAGCGTTGGTCCGATGTAACCTTTGTCGGCCTTGGTATCGACAATGTGGCAAGACTGGCAGGCATATTTGGAATAGAACAGCTGTTTCCCCTGCTCCACCTGAGCCGGCGGATAGCTGCCGGCCGACATCGAGTCGCGGTCGAATGCCGGAGTCTGATAAACCGTGATGATGTAGTCCGTGAGTTCCGCGGCATCACTATCGGAGAGGTTGAAACGAGGCATGCGGCGGATCAGCGCTGGCCGCAGCGTGCCGGGGTTCTTCAAGAAAGCCAGCAGCCATGGCCGCTGTACCGAACTGCCTTCCCAGGTCAGGTCGGGAGCCATGTCTCCGCCGCGACCATTAATGGCATGGCAACTGAAGCAAGCCAGGTCCGACATGAGTTGTCCCGCTTTGCCCGCGGGATGGTAATTCGAAACTGGCTTCGCGGGCACGGTCAATGCTCTGGGCAAGTCTTGGGAATGGTCGGTGAGCGCAAGCAGCGCGGTCGTCAAAGCATCGATTTGCGCAGGTGCCAGGCTAAACTGCGGCATCTTCAGGGCCGCTCCAAACGAACGCGGTTGCCGAATCTTGGCCGCAATGTAGTCGGGAAGTGCGTGCGTCATCCCCGGCAGGAAAAGAATCTGCGTCAGCGGCTTGTTCCCGATGCGAGTCAATTCTGGAGCGAAGTTATCCGGCTTCTTGACGCCGTTGATTTCATGGCACGAAGCGCATCCGTATTCGGTGACCAGAAGTTTGCCGTGTGCAATCTGCTCAGGCGTGGCAGCATCGAGATGCACATTGGCCAGCAGATCGGAATCCGTCTTGCTTCCAAGAAAGCCAGTGAGCAGAGAAACTTGTGGATCGGTGAAACGGTAGTGCGGCATGGCCGTTCCCGAATCGTAGACCCGCGGGTTGCGCAGCCATGCCCGCAGCCATTCCGGCTTCACCTTGTTGCCGACGCGTGTGAGTTCGGGGCCGACATCACCGCCGACCACATTGCCCGCCGCATTCTGAACCGCGTGGCAGGAAGCGCAGAATGACTCGCCATACAAACTGGCTCCAGCCGCCGGATCGGGCGCCACTGCCCGAGTCTCCGCGACGGCTTCCGTGTCTCCAGGCAGCGGTGTGCTGTTGGCAATCAGAAATGCCGAAATATCGCGCGCGTCCGGGTCGCTCAGCTTGAAATTCGGCATGGTCGCGGTCACGGCGTAAGCCTGAGGGTCCTTCAACCATGCATAAATCCATTCCCGCGTAGTCTTGTCGGCGATGTGCTCCAGCGACGGCGGGTCGTCGGTCGGCTTCATCGCGCTGCCGTCGGGCAGTTTGATGGTGTGGCAATGCACGCATCCATAGCGCGAGAGCAGATTGCGTCCCAGGTTGAGCTGCGGCGTACCGGTGAGAGGAGCGCGATGGCATTGCCCGCAAGAAGATTGCACGTAGCGCGCCGGCAGAATCGGCTGCTCCCACGCCAGCGTGCTGCTGTGAGCTTCCTCGACCGTAGTCGCGGGGCCTTGGCCACGGTGGCACATCACGCAGCCGAACTGGTCCACCGTGTGCGGGATCGCGGGATGCCGCCGAAATGGCTGGGTGCTGACATCGCCCACACTCGCTTCTTTCAGTCCGACGTGGCAAGTGGTACAGCGATCCACAACTCCGAGTTGCGGAAGCCAGATCTGCTGGATGCCGTCATGCTGATAGAAGTGGCGCTGCAGAGTTAGTGCGTCTCCGCGGTTCTGAATCAGCGCCAGATATTTTTTCTGGTAGTGCCGCCATTCGCTGAAGTGATTCTTGGCCGGCGCAATGGCGAGCGAAATCAATAACAGCAGGCTGACAACGCCAAAGGTGCGCACCGGTTCGCCGAACAATGTGTGCCACAGGGAGGGCTTCGAGGATTGGGACGAGGGTTGCAAAGCTAGCTTCTCCATGGCAACACCCAGGACCATCCTGGGCCGCGAAAGAAAGTGCCAACCGCCGTGAGCACGACCAGTTCGAACAGAAACCAGGTCATGATCCAGAAAGAAAGTGGTTTAGAAGCCAGACCACACCGGAAGTTCGAGGCGGATTGCGGAGAACTCTGTGCCGCCAGCGCCATGAACCCGGCGACAATCAGTGTCGGGACCAAGGCCACGTACACATCAAAGAACAACAAGAACAGAGAAAGCGCAGCTGCCGCCAGATAAAAAATCAGCACCCGCCGCTTGCGATCCTTCAGAAATAAACCCTCGGCCTCGACGTTGATGTTGAAATACGGAATCACAAAGAGCGCAATCACCACCAGCGTCGGAACCAGCACCCCGGCGACCACCGGCGGGAAGTAGTGCAGCATCTCCTGCAATCCGAGGAAGTACCAGGGCGCCTTGGCGGGATTGGGCGTATGCGAGGGATCGGCAATGCCTTCGAGCGGAGCGTTGAATAAAAGAGCCATGCCAACCAACGCGATTGCAAGCATCTCGATGGCGACGATGGCGCGGAAGAGCACTTCCGGGTACGTCTGCACCTGGTCTTCGTCGGTAACCTTTACCTGCGCCGAAGTTCGCCGCGTCACGAAGACGACACGCGTAGGCGATTTGCGCGCATTCGAGTCCATTCCGGCGATGAAATCCTTAGGATCGCTCATTATCATTGGACCCCCTTCGCTGCAGCGGGAACCGCTTTCGCCGCAACTGTTCTGGGCTCGCTCTGGTGGGCGTAGAGTCCGCCATCCTTGCGTATGCGCCAGAAATGTACTGCGACAAAAAGAATCGCCACCAAAGGCAGAATCATGCAGTGCAGCACGTAAAAACGCAGCAGGGCGTTGGCGTTTACCATATTGCCGCCGAGCATCAGAAAGTGCACCTTGTTGCCCATCACCGGCACGGCAGAAGCGATATTCGAACCCACCGTAATTGCCCAAAAAGCCAACTGATCCCAAGGCAGCAAGTAGCCGGTGTAGCTGAGAAAAAGAGTGATCAGCAGCAGGATCACTCCAATCACCCAATTGAACTCGCGTGGCGCCCGGTACGCGCCGCGGTAAAACACTTTGAACATGTGCGCGAACACGAGAAACACCATGGCATGCGCCGACCAGCGGTGCAGGTTGCGCAGAAACAACCCGGAGGAAACGACAAACTGCAAGTCCTTGGTGTCGACATAAGCCTGCGGCACCGAGGGATGGTAATAAAACATCAGCGGGATGCCCGTGACCACCAATATAAGAAACGTCCCGAACGTCAGCGTGCCCAGATACCAGGTCGCGCTGAAGCTGAGCATTCGGGTCCGCACCTTGGTAGAGAAAAGGTGTAGGAACACGTTCTGCTGAATGGCGAGCGCCCGGTGCAGAGTGCTGGAACCGGCTCCACTGCGGAACACCGAACGCCAGACCCGCGTGCCGCGCAAATCTTCGAAATAGTTCGCCATAGTTTTCGCCACGCTCACACCCTCACAAACTGCATGGGACGAATGATGACGGAACGGTCCACCATGAGATCGCCCTCGTCGCTGATCCAGGTTTGCAGCCAGGGCAGCGGTTTGGGAGCAGGCCCTTCAATCTTTTCGCCAGGTGTTTTCTTGTCTTCGAAAACATAAAACTTGCTGCCGTGGCACGGGCAAGCGATGATTCCCAACTCAGGTTTCCAGGCAGTCAGGCAACCGAGGTGCGTGCAGACGGCACTCATTGCAAAAAAACCTTCCTTCGCATGGATGAGATAAATTCCTGTATTTGCGTCCAGCGTCACCGAATCCAACGCATAATCTTCCGGCTTGCCCGCGTTGACGATGGGAGCAGGCTCGAACAAAACATTCGGCGAGAGAAACTGGTAAGAGAACGCCGCCGTACCGGCAGCGGCGATACTTAACGATCCTAATCCCAGCTTGACGAAAAAGGCGCGGCGGTTGACGTCGAGTCCGGCTTCCGCGCTCCTTTCCGCCGGCGTGTTTTTCTTCTCTTCGGACATTGATTTCCCTCGAGCGTTGACCTCTAACTCTACTTCGGCCCTCCAGTCGCAACCGGCGGTTTAGCACGGAGCGGTCCATCAATGGCCTCCACCGAAATCAATCCCGTCGGCTCCGCGGAAACCAGGTTGTAGGCTTCCATGGTGATGGTGCCCACCGGACAGCGCGCGGCGCACAGACCGCAACGAATGCATCGCGTCTCGTCTTTCAGCATGGCGGAGCCGGTTACGATGCCGAGTTCATCAGCCGCCACTTCGTCAAGCTCCACGCCAAACAATTCCTGATTCTCGCGAATCTGCTGCACAGTTTCGGGATCGAACTGAATGCGATCCAGGGAAACCAGTGACAGGCAATTTTCCGGACACACATCGACGCAGCCGCCGCACAGAATGCACATGCTCCCATCTTCGGGAACGCCTTCGAAGACCGTGTTCACCCAGCAGTGCAGGCAACGCTGTGCCTCTTCCATCGCCGATTGAGCGTCGTAGCCGACCTCGACTTCGGTCACTCCCGTGCGCCGCTCCAGCGGCAGCATGGGAATCGGTGGACGCATCAGGTCCAACAATTCCAGCGGCATGCTGTGACGCTTCAGCACTTCGACTTCGATAATCGGTTCGGGGTGCCTCTCGCCGAGCATGAACTCATCCATGCCGGATGCGGCGTGCCGGCCGGGCGCCACACTCTCAATCGACGCGCCACCGAACGACACATTGGGACCGGCGGTGATATGGTGATCGTCCCCTCCGGCGGAAACTGCGTGTGCGCGGTGCACCCGCAGGAACTCATCGATGCCCATGGCGCCGCGTTTGCCGTCCGCCACGCTGTCGATGATCAGACGCGGCCCGAACACGCAATCGCCGCCCGCAAAGATTCCGTTTGCCGAGGTCATCAAAGTCTGCGGGTTTACCGCAATCAGCCCACGGGGAGACAGTTCCACGCCGTCTTCGGGCTTGAGAAAGTCGAGATTCGGCGCCTGGCCGACCGCCATAATAATGGTGTCGCACTCCAGTTGCGTTTCACTGCTTTCGTAGAACGCTGGATTGAAGCGCCGGTTTTGATCGAAAACCCATTTCGTTTTCAGCGTCTCCAACGCCACCACTCTGCCATCTTTGCCCACCATGCGCTTGGGACCGAGGCCAGGATGCATGATGATGCCTTCGGTTTCGGCCTCTTCAATCTCTTCCAGCGCTGCCGGCATTTCTTCGCGCTTTTCCAGGCAAACGAGATGCACTTCTTGCGCTCCCAAGCGAAGAGCAGATAGCGAAACGTCCACCATTTCTTTCGTGGCTACGGCACTTACACTCTCCGCCGAGGGTTCCAGGTCTTCCACTCCGGCAACATGCTGACGGACTACTTCGCGCGCCGCCGAACGCGCCACGTCCATGGCTACGTTGCCCCCGCCGATCACGATAACTTTTTTCCCAATGGTGAACTTGTAGCCGAGATTTACGTTAAGCAAGAAATCGATGCCCTTGTAAACCCCGTCCAGGTCAACTCCCGGAATGGTAAGATCGCGGCTGCGATGCGCACCCACGGCAATCAGCACTGCATCGAAACCCTGATAGCGCAGTTCAGAAATCGCGAAGTCGCGCCCGGCCGCGTGATTGAGTTTGAGAGTAATGTCACCGGTAGCAAGAATTTCGCGTACCTGCGCCTCCACCACGTCACGGGGCAAGCGATATTCGGGTATGCCGAGGTAAAGCATTCCTCCGGCAACCGGAGCAGCCTCAAAAATCGTAACGGAATAGCCCATCAGAGCCAGGTCGTGGGCCGCGGAAAGTCCCACGGGCCCGCCTCCGACCACGGCCACTTTGAAAGGCAGTTTGCTCTGCGCCCGTCCGGCATAGACATCGACCGGACGCCTGGATTCAGGGCCATGGCGCTCGGTCAGAAAACGCTTGAGCGCCCGGATGGCGATCGGGCGATCGATATCTCCACGACGACAGGCAGTCTCACACGGATGCGCGCAAACTCTCCCGCAGATGCTAGCCAGCGGGTTAGGATCGCGCGCAAACTTATACGCTTCCTCAAATCGCCCTTCGGAAATGAGCGCGACGTACCGTCCCGCATTGGTGTGGGCCGGACAAGCCATCATGCAGGGGAAATTGGTGTTCAACCAATCCCTGTCCACTTTTTTATCTTTGAACCGCTTCAGCAAGATGGCAATCCCCAGTAGGGTTGTGGAGAGCCGGACGTCCCCGCCTGGCTCTCCATTCAGGTGCAATCAGGGGCTCGCGAGACGCCCGCCGCTCCATGATTGAACTATTTGCTCAGGGTGAAGTCCGCCTTGGTGTCGCCCGCCACTGCGACTGGCTTAGTCTGGTTCTTTGCGCCTTCATGCCAAGCGGTTACCGTGTAGCTGCCGTCGGGAACGTTCTCGATCTTGTATTCGCCCGACTTATCCGTCTTGGCAAAGTAGGGCGTGGGCGACACGACCACATAGCCGGACATCTCAGGATGCACATTGCACAGCAGCGGCACGGCGCCGGCGTTATCAAACTTGAACGGACGCTTCTCGCCCTTCGGCCATGTGCCCAGGTTGTGGGTGAGTTTCTTGTTGCCGCCGACCGAAGGCCAAAAAACGTTGTGGGCAACGCTGTCGCTGTTGAGGAATTGCACGGTTGTGCCCACCTGCACCACTGTGATATGCGGTTGGAACACCAAGCCCTTCTGGTCAATCACGGGCTCCTGCGTAGGAGCAGGGAAGGTTTTGCCAGCGGGTGCTTCCACATAGACTACCGACTCACCGGAAACGCCAGCAACTTTCCCGCTGATCGTTCCCGCGCTGGCAGCCAGGCTCATCATTACGATCACGGCCGCCACCATCATCATCATGAAAATATGTTTCATTCTTTTCTCCTCATTATCCTTTGCAAAAAGTGCTGGTTGTGATTTCCCGTCTTAGTAGACGAATTCCAATGCTCCGGTGGCAACGTTCGTGCGGAACGGTTCCACGGGCTGTCCGTTAGAGTTGTAAAAGAGGGCCTGCTGCGGTCGATACTGGTACTCAAACGACGCCTTGATGTTGGGGTGAATCAGAAACTGAACGCCGGGTGTATAGCGGTTGCGCGTCGTCCCCGCCGGCGAAAAATAATTCCCCGAGCCAGCCTGGTCCAGGAAATCTGCCGTGGACTGGACCCGGTCCCAGCGCATGATCGTCATCACCCAGGGCAGCACCAGATAGTCGGCCTCGAGGAAACCACCATTGAACGTAGCGGCCGCCCCCGGAAGAAAGCCGGTGAAGGTGGAGTTCAACAGCAGATCATTATCGTGTCCGTACATGTAGAGGCCGAACAGGTTGAAGGTGCGATAGTTGAAGCTGAAGTCGCCGCCGACGCGGTAAAAAGGTTCCCGCGCAGAGATCACAGCCGCCGCGCCTCCGCTGGTTAACCCGCTGAAGCGCTGATCGGAGCGGCCCTCGTAATAGAAAGTGCCCAGGCTCAGGTAGGTATGGTCGCGCGGTCCGGTGGCGCCCGCCGCCTGAATATCGTGGCGGCTCGCCGGGTCCTGCTCCAGGTTGAAGCGGTAGGACAAATTGACATAGATGTCCTTGTAGTTGGTGTCGGAGAAAAAGCCCACCCCACCGGCGCCGACTTGTCCTCCCGTCGGCGACGGTACGTTCGGCGCGCTCGCCGTTTGTCCGCTGGTGTTCTGGTCCACGAAGGCCACCGAATAATGGTAGCCGCCATAGAGATGGCCTCCGCTGAGTTCAATGCCGTGCGCCGCATCGGCCAATTCGATAACGTTGTTCACATTCTGATTCGTCGAGCCGAAGTTTGCCTGCGTGTAGATATCGTAGGGGCTGATATTGATCGACCGCGCCTGCGTAAACGGCAAGTCCAGCTCAAACTGGCCTACCCTTAGCGTGAACGAGTCGGTCGGCAACTTGAAAAAGCGTCCCAGATTCACGAAGCGCAGATAACCGTCGCCCAGTTCGCCATTGGCGTTCAGTCCGGCAACGCTCAGATCGTCATCCACCCAGAAGGCGATGTCGCTGCCAAAATTTCCCGCCATGAAGATACTGAAGAACCCCGGTTCGAAGTCCGTGTTGGGAACGAGCGGCGACTGCAACGACCCGAGGCCGCCTTGAGGCGCCGCGTTGTACTTGTTGGCGCTGCTGCCGGTGTATTGGAAGAACTGGTTGAAGCGCAGGCCGATCTGCGGTATTCCGGGGATCGTCCCCGGAAACACGGTATGCGGCCACAATTCTTTCTGCGCCGGCGATCCCAGCATTACCGGGGGAATCTTAATAAAGGTTTCATCATCCTTCGGAAACTTGAAGCCGGCATCTTTGAACGCCTTGCCAAAATCGTTGAGCTTGGGAAAGTCGATGTGACAGGTGGTGCAAGAAGTGCCGTACTGGCGTGAAAAAGCCGGAATCGCATAAGCGCTTCCGGTCAGCAGTATGACCGTAACGACGAAAGCGTGAAACTGGAATACCCGACGCCGTGTCTTCATTTGATAATCTCCTTAAGATTTCACTTCGCGTCCCCTGCGTTACTGGCGCACCATGCTCAAGAGGCGCTCCTTATTCATGGCTCATAAGGCGCACCCAACGTGTCGGGCAAATGTAAACTTCTAGTCAAAAACCTGGCATCCGATCTTTCGACGGCCGAAGGTTTTGGCTGGTGTTTTCCCCGTTGATTAACACCTAGGTTGGAGGCCAATTATTAGGACAAACCTGTTGGCTTGCAGCGCTCAGCGTCACTGATGTGTGTGATCGAGATCACAAGCGACAAAGAATGCACTGCGGCAGGAATTGCGGGAGACAATCAGAGGAGGACGCAAAGTCGCCGTGGCTGCCCGCTGGACTCTTCCGACGGCACCAAGCCAAGGTAGCTAGCGATCTGCTTGCCACACTCAAACCGATCCTTCGAAGAAGGAACCTCTGTTGCCTGTTGCATGATCTGCTCAAGCCTCATGTCCGCCATCTCGTAGTCTGCAATCCGCGAAAGAACGCGCTGTTGAAAGACGGTAGTAAGAGTGACCGGATCGATGCGCGCAAGCTGGCGGAGTTGTTACGTGGCAACCAACTCAAGCCGGTGTATCAGGGACAGCACGGGTTCGCACTTTGAAGGAACTGGGTCGCAGCTATCTGACGATCACGAAAGATGGCACGCGAGTCATGAGTCGGATCAAAGTGCTGTACCGCAGCTGGGCCATCCCCTGCAGTGGTACTACCGTCTATGCTCCGGGGCATCGCGCCGAGTCGGACCACACAGTAAATGTATCTCCGTCGCGTTCAGGGCGCCCATTTCCTCGCCAGCGAGAACGCCGCTACCGAGATCATCGCAATAGCAATGGTCAACTAGAGTGCTCGCAGCGGGACGTGTAACAACAGCAGAGCGCTGAGTGCCGATCCAAACAGAGTCAGCGCAGCGGCTCGATGCCGAAGGCGATCATCGCCGGCACTGTGATGAGTGAAGTGCTGCCCGTGACGACGCTGATGACGCTGGTAAGGAAGAAGAGCGCGACCAGAATCAGCAGCTTGCTATCGGGCATCTCGTCATCTTAGCAATGCCACTTGACAGTCTATCCATATTTCTGCAATTATCAAAACATGCCAACTGCTCAATCGAAGAAATCCATAGAAAAAGTGGCCAAATGTGCCGATATGTTTTCGGCGATGGGAACAGAGCCACGCCTTCGGATCATGCAGTTGCTCCTGTCCGCGCATCCCGACGGTCTGGTGGTCGGTGAGATTCAGGAAGAACTGGAAATTCCGAACTCCACACTCTCTCACCATCTCGACAAGCTTAAAGCGGAAGACCTCGTGCGTGTTCAGCGCGAGAGCACATTCCTGCACTACACGGCGAACACCGACGCACTTCAAGAACTGCTTCAGTTCCTGTACGCGGAGTGTTGCACGCGCAATAAGGCAGTCAAGCCAGAGCGAATAATTCAAATCTGCAGATAGGGGATTCCATGAGCAGCGCAGATATAAAGGACGTGGTCAAAGAGAAATACGGACAGGCGGCTCTACGCGTGACGAGCGGCGGTAGTTCTTGTTGTGGGGCAACTGCCAGCAGCAATGAGTGCTGCGATCCAATAACATCGAACCTTTATGACTCGTCGCAGGCTGGGCAGATTCCCGAAGAGGCTCTGCTCGCTTCTCTCGGATGCGGAAATCCCACTGCTCTGGCCAGATTGAATCCAGGTGAAGTTGTCCTTGACCTCGGCTCAGGTGGCGGCATTGACGTTCTGCTTTCTGCGAAACGTGTTGGCCCAACGGGAAAAGCCTACGGTTTGGACATGACCGATGAGATGCTTTCTCTCGCGAATGAGAACAAGCGAAAAGCTGGAGTCGAGAATGTCGAATTCTTGAAGGGTGAAATTGAACATGTTCCGCTACCAGACAACTTTGTTGACGTAGTCATCTCCAACTGCGTCATCAATCTCTCTGCCGACAAGGATCTTGTATTGCGGGAGGCATTCCGCGTTCTGAAACCAGGAGGACGTTTCGCTGTGTCGGACGTGGTTACCCGTGGCGAGATGCTTCCCGAGATCCGCAGAAATGTACTTCTGTGGGTAGGTTGCGTCGCTGGAGCACTCGAAGAGAACGAATATCGCAACAAGCTCGCTTTGGCTGGTTTTGAGCAGATTGAGCTCGAACCGACCAGAGTCTACCGCATCGAAGACGCTCGCGAATTCCTGTCTGGCCAGAATATCGATGTCGATGCGATTGCCCCACAGGTGGACGGCAAGTTCATGAGTGCCTTTGTACGAGCTGTGAAGCCGCTGTGAGCTAAACCGTGCGCTGCACCAACTGCGTGTTAGTAAGGAATCACAATCCCAGGACACTACAACGTTTTGTTCCTATGCACCGGCAATTCGGCTCGCTCGATAATGGCGGAAGCGATTATGAACTTCAAAGGGCGACCGAACTTCACTGCCTACAGTGCTGGTAGCCACCCATCGGGAACAGTTCGACCAGAAGCCATCGCGCAGCTCCAGAATGCTCGCTTACCAACAGACGGCCTGCGGAGCAAGAGTTGGGACGAATTCGCGAAGCCCGATGCGCCCAAGCTCGATTTCGTCTTTACCGTCTGTGACGACGCAGCGAAAGAAGTCTGCCCCATCTGGCCCGGTCACCCAATGACCGCTCACTGGGGACTCGCCGATCCCACTGCGGTTCGTGGCACGGCAGAGGAAATCAAGCGTGCATACCATGATGCCTTCGTGACTCTGGAACGTCGCATCGGACTCTTCCTTTGCCTTCCCTTTGCCACCATCGAGAAGCTGGCAATCAAGAAAGAGATCGAGAATATCGGGCACCAATGAAATTCCACCTACCTGCCCGATTGACTGCGGAGTTCGTAGGCAGCATGTTTCTCGTTGCCGCTGTTATCGGTTCCGGTATCATGGCCGAACGGCTTAAGCGCGGACAGTTTTGTCGGCAACTCTCTGACAATCGCGTGTTTACTGGGGTTTTGACTGGGTTGGAAAAAGTGAATGGGCTGGATTGTAAATCCCGCGTGCTCTAAAAGCACGTGGTCGGCGATGGTAAAGTCGGTCTCAGGGCTGAAGCGACAAATTCGGAAAGCTTTGAGGTAAAGTTGGCCTAAGGCCCGAGCCAAGGTGCGGACCATAAGGGAATGATTTCTCCAACCTACAAACCGAAGAAAAAATTCATGCAGCTTGCGATCGCGGAGGCCAAGCGTGCCCGCGACCGCGGCGACTATGCCATCGGCGCCGTCATCACCCAACTGATTGGAAATCGGGAAGTAGTGATCGCGTCTGCCGGCAACCGCGTAAAAACTTCGGGCTCATCCATCAAGCACGTGGAGCTGGAAACATTGAAATATGTCTCCTCCGGCTACGGCCGCTATCTTCCGGATTTTGTGTTGTATTCCACCCATGAACCTTGTGCCATGTGCGCCGGCGCCTGCGTCTGGTCGAAAATAGGGGCGGTGGTGTTTGGCGTTTCCCAGCAGGACATTACCGACTTCGGCAAGAAGCACGGTACCGAGGAATACAAATGGCGCGCCTGTCTCATTTCCTGCAAATTCGTTCTGGAAAAGGGCGGCCTGCACATTCCCGTCTTCGACGGTTTCTTAAGACCGGAGTGCAAAGAGCTATTCCGATATCGAGCCTCAAAAACGAACAACTCGCCGTAATCTATGGATGCGGCTGCCTCGAGGATGCAAGAAACAACTCGCGGCGGGGCCGCCCCCCGCATGTGCCAGCAGTTTTTCTCCCGAGATGCTACGATCTCCCGATCAATGTCTGCGAGGAAATTAGGTCCGTGGGAAATAGCTGGGCCGGCGCCAAAGTTCAACCGCGGCTGGGATAAACATGCTGGTGGAAGCGGCGAAAAGTCTATTCTTGATTCTCAGCGCACTGTTTCCCATCGTTGACCCGCTGGGAGGAAGCCCCATCTTCCTGGCGATGACGAGGGAATACTCGCCAAGTACGCGGAGAGCGCTGTCTCTACGGATTGCGATCAACAGCTTTTTTTTGCTGGTAGGATCGTACTTCATCGGCACCCACATCCTCTCCTTCTTTGGGATTTCCCTGCCCGTGGTCCAGGTGGGCGGGGGATTGATTGTCATCTCCACCGGTTGGACGCTGTTAAAGCAAGGCAACGACGACGGCCACAAGGATGCGAAGAAGAAAATTCAGCCCCAGGACCCGTTCCAACACGCGTTTTATCCGTTGACTTTGCCCTTAACGGTGGGCCCCGGATCGATTTCGGTGGCGATCACATTGGGGGCGAATGCTCCGCATCACCAAGGGTTGGATCTTGTGATGATCGTGACCGCTATTATCGGGTCCGTGCTGCTCGCGGTCAGTATCTTTCTCTGCTATGGATTTGCCGACCGCCTGG
>JBEKED010000014.1:0-23143 GCA_050014035.1 Terriglobales bacterium | reverse complement strand
CGATTCGCTGCAAGCCACAGAAAAGCGCTTGTGCTGGCTACAACGAAATGAAGAGGTACCGCCGAAGTTAGGGCTGCAGTGCGTCGACATCGCGAACAAAGCCGACGCACCGGAAACCGTGTTAAGCGACGTGAAAGAATATGAAATCTCGCTCGACCGGAAAAAACTGCTGCTTCACAAGGACGACGACTTTTACATTCTGGCCTCGGACGTGAAGGCCTCCGGCCTGGCGGATGCGAAAGCCTTGCCCAAAGCCAAGATTGACATGTCGCGCTGGACGTTTGCGGTCACGCCGCGCGCCGAATTCCACGAACTTTATCTCGATGCCTGGCGGTTGGAGCGGGATTATTTTTACGATCGCGGCATGCAGGGTGTGGACTGGAAAGCGATCCGCGATCGTTATCTCCCGCTCGTCGACCGGGTTTCGGACCGCGACGAATTGAACGACGTGATCGCACAGATGGTCAGCGAACTCTCGGCCCTGCATATTTTCGTGTTCGGTGGAGATTCCCGGGAAGCCTCGGACAAGGTGGAAATTGCCGCTCTCGGCGCCGTTCTGCGCCGGGATGAGCAGGCGGGTGGATTCGTGGTCGAGCACATCTACCGACATGATCCAGATTTGCCGAACCAGGCGCCACCCTTGGCGCAGCCAGATTCCATGGTGCGCGAAGGCGAGGTGATCCTGAGCATCGACGGAGAAGATTCGCTCAGTGTGATGGACGAACGGGCGCTGCTGCGCGGCAAGGCGGGACGAAAAGTCCTTTTGCGGGTCAAATCCTCCGATGGTAAAACCCGCGACGTCCTCGTGACTCCGATTTCTGAGAAAGACGAGCGCAACCTCCGCTATAGCGAGTGGGAATATTCGAGACGCCAAAAAGTCGAGACCGATTCGCAATCGCAGATTGGATACGTTCATCTCCGCGCCATGGGTTCCTCCGACATCGAGCAGTGGGCACGCGAGTTTTACCCGGTTTACGATCGTCAGGGCCTGATCATCGACGTACGGCATAACCAAGGAGGCAACATCGACTCGTGGGTGCTGGGCAAGTTGTTGCGCAAGGCGTGGTTCTACTGGCAACCGCGAGTCGGCAACCCCATCTCCAATATGCAATACGCATTTCGCGGACACATCGTGGTGCTTTGCGATCGCCTGACCGCCTCCGATGGAGAAGCCTTTACCGAGGGAATTCGGCGTCTCGGACTGGGCAAGATCATCGGCGTAAGAACCTGGGGCGGCGAGATATGGCTTTCCGCCAACAACACGCTGGCCGATAAAGGCATCGCCACCGCCGCCGAAATGGGAGTCTACGGCCCCGAAGGTAGATGGCTGATCGAAGGCCATGGCGTCGACCCGGATATCGAAGTTGACGATCTTCCCCATGCCACATTTTCGGGAAGTGACGCGCAATTGGATGCCGCTCTAGCGTATCTTCGCGAAGAGATCCGGAAAGACCCGCGACCGCTTCCCAAAGCTCCGCCGTATCCGAATAAGGCTTTTCGGTACGAGCCATAGCTTAGGTCGGCGCGCATAATAAATCTGTGAAGACGCTGAACGAAGTCTATTCCTCGCTCTCTGCCCGCCGCCGTTACGAAGTCTGGTTTCTTCGTTTGGGATTGGCGGATGGCAGCGGGGCGTGGTGGTTCCGCTATTTGCTGATGAATCCCGGCCGCCGCGGTTGCCCGGGCGGCGCGAGCGCGCTGCCAGTGCAGGTCTGGGCCACGTGGTTTCCACGGGATGGAAAGCCGCAACGCTTCATTCAGGCATTTCCATTGGACGGTCTGGATCTCAGCGCCCGTGGGCACAATCCCTTTCACTTCCGCAGCGGCAAGAACGCAATCGGCGAGAACTTCTGCCACGGATCGCTCGACGTGGACGGGCACGCGATTTCCTGGCAACTGCGCTGGCGTTCCACGTTTCACGTCACCATCAGCAACAAGGGTTGGATTGGATTTTCGCGAACCCCGCATTCCGACGCGATTTTTGCCGGGCAGATCACGCTCGATGGCCGGAGTTTTGCCGGTGACGCCTTGGGATTCGGAGTGCAAGGCCACAATTGTGGATACCGGCATCGCAACTTCTGGACTTGGACACATGCCTATTTTCCCCGCTCCGATGGCCGCTCGACCACGCTCGAAGCCCTGGTGTATGAAATGCCTTTTGGCCTGGTCTTTCGCAAAGCGGTGCTCTGGCATGAAGGCGAGGCGCACGAATTCGGAAATCTGCGCGAGAGCAAAAGAGATCCGAACCAACTCGGGTGGAATTTTCGTTGCTCCTCCTCATCGTCATCGCCATCGAAGAATGGATTGAAGCTGGAAGCAACCATCGATGGCGCCGGGCCGAGCATTCACCGACTTCCCTACTTGAAAACCAACTGTACAGGCAGCTTCGAAGTCGCGAACAACAGCCTGGCAAGAGCGGTACTCCGCCTGGAACGTGAGGACCGGCAGAACCAACTGGTCGAAGAATTAGAGACCAGCAGCGGAGCTGTGCTGGAAATGGTCGGTCGCTAGACTCACTCCCGATTTGCCTGTAGCCAATACTCGACACCGCGCAACGTAGCGCAACCATCTGATTGCACCCGTTAACTTCCTAGTCGTTCCTCACTTGGACACATTCGCCGAGCTTCCGCAGTTTCCTCTGTCCCTTGCTTGTTTGTATTAACTATGATTAACTACAAAAACTAACCTCCGGTTAATGAATACAACTGGAGGAAGCGTTGCCCGGTTGAACCGGGCACACGAGTGGGGTATTCATGGCGCGGGGGTCGGACGTCGCTTTTCTTATCTTGACGGTGGTGTGTCTGATTCCAGTGAACGCGCTGGCGCAAGGCGAAACCACGAGCGCCATTATTGGCCAGGTTCGAGACGCAACCAACGCCGTTGTTTCGGGCGCCACCGTGACGGTCATCAACTCCGAGACTGGACTGAAGCGTAGCGCCAAGACCGATGATGCAGGCCGGTTCAACTTCCCCCAGTTAAAGCCGGGCGTCTATTCGGTGCGGGTGGAAGCGCAAGACTTCGAACCGCGGCAGAATGACAATGTCATCGCGGGTCTCGGCCAGAAGCAAACCGTCGATTTCACGCTTAAAGTGGCCCGATCCAATGAGGCGGTTGAGGTTAGCAGCGAGGCTCCACTTATCAACCCCGAGAGCGCAAACACCTCGACCACCCTGAATGCGCCAGCCCTCGAGAACCTGCCGAATCCAGGCGGCGACCTGACTTACCCCTTGCAGTTTGCGCCTGGAGCGCTCATTAATACGGCGGGAAGCAGTAACGATTTTGTCGGCGGCACGAACGGTTACGGTAACGTGGAGTTCAACGGCCTGCCCGCTCTCTCCAACGGCTACATCGTGGACGGGCTGGAAACGAACGACCCGCTCACGAATCTCAACAGCGGTCTTTCCACCAACCTCGTCCTGGGGTTGAATTCGATTTCGGAAGTGACGGTCAACACGCTTTCCTATTCCGTAGATCAGGGACGGTATGGAGCGGCACAGGTCAACTACGTCACCAAGTCTGGCACGAACCAGTTTCACGGAAATCTCTACGAGTTGTGGAACGGTTCGCGGCTGAACGCAGCGGACTACTTCACCAATGCGGTGCCCGGGCGTCGCAAGCCTCGAGCGACGGTCAACCATTTTGGCGGCAGTGTGGGTGGGCCGATTGCGCACGACAAGCTGTTTTTCTTTTTCGATAGCGAATGGGTCCGGATCGCGCTACCGATTGTCACGCCGACGATCGTTCCCACTGCCACCTTCCAACAGTATGTTTTGCAGCAGCTTCCTCTGGGCTACATCGATCCGAACAACTCGAAAAATGATCTGCCTGCGGCGCCGCAGGAGGTGCCGTTTTATCAAAGGATGTTCTCGCTCTACGAAAACACCAACGGCTCCCCCTACGCGATTGACGGTTGCCCAATCGCGGTTTGCGCGAACCAGCAGAGCGTGTCGCACACCAGTGACGACCACGAACAGGTACAGACGGCCCGCGTCGACTACAACATCAACCAGAAAGATACAACCTGGTTTCGGTTTCAGGCGGACACCGGGCTGCAGGCCGCGTACACGGATCCTATCAACCCGGTGTTCAATGCGCTTTCGCCGCAGCCTCTCTATTCTTTCGCGGCGGGATACACGCACGTCTTCTCACAAAACCTGGTGAACTACTTCAATCCCGCGTTCTCGTGGTACGAAAGCCTGTTTGGCCCCACCAACTTTCAGCAGACGCTGGCGGCGTTTCCGATCGTATTGCAGGGCAGCGGCGCGAACCCGTTCACGCCCATGGGAGGGCTGGACAACACGTGGATTCAAGGCAGACGCGCCTCCCGCTTCTTTTTCAACGACAACCTCGCCTGGAGCCGTGGCGCTCACGAACTGAGGTTCGGAACCAATACCCGCATTTTCCGCCTCAACGATTATGACTTCGGAGAAGGCACAGTTCCCACCGTCATCTATGCCAACTTGCAGCAATATATCTATGGCGCGGCGAGCACCGTGTCGGAGACATTTCCATCGCATGCCAACGAGCCCTTCAACTTTCTCAATCTCGATATCTATGCGCAAGACACCTGGAAAGTAACTCGCACGCTGACTTGGACCTTCGGCCTGCGCGACACCTTCAACTCGAATCCGCTGAACCCGCATGATCAAGTCGCCCGTCTCGGCGGCTCTTTCAATTCCATCTCGCACGATGTCAATCAACCGCTGAACGCCGCCATTCAAACGCATCTCGGCAATCTGTTTTCGTCGACGCCTCTGGCCATTCTGCAACCGAGAATGGCAATTGCGTGGCAATTTGAACCGAAGTCCGTGCTGCGCGCCGGCTTCGGAATCTTCAGCGACATCTTGCCGGGCAGTGTCGCCGACCTCGTCGGCACCAATCCTCCCTACGATAAGACTTTCCAGGGAGGACTACTCGGCACCGTCGGCAAAGCGGGAGCTTCGGGCTGCGACCCGCAATTCGGCTGCACGACCATCGCGCCCGGTGTGGCCAACAGCGCAGTCGACGCCATCGTTGCCGCGAATCAAACTTTTACTTCAGGATTTCCCCAGGGCCAGCTTTCGTGCGCATCAACACAATCGAATCCCGCAACTTGTCTATCGCCGGTGGCGATCACAGCCATTCCCAACGGCAAACTCCACGCGCCGTACTTCATGGAGTGGAGTTTGGGAATCGAACATCAACTCGGAACGACGGCCACCCTGAAAGCGCAATACGTGGGCACGCGCGCCGTGAACCAGCCATACTCAACCCAGGTCAACGGCTACCAAACCGTGTGCCAGGGCTGTTTTGCGCCGTTCCCCTATCTGCAATCCACCGATCCGCGATTCGGCGCGGTCACGCAGTTCTCCACCGGCGCGAACAGTCATTACAACGCTCTGCAACTGACCGCGATGAAGCGGCTTGGCCACGGCTTGCAAGGACAAGTCAACTACAACTGGAGCCGTTGCATCGATACGGTTTCGAACGGAGGGTTTCTTCCGTTTTCCGCGGGAGGGATCCTCTCGCCTTTGCCGGGAGATCTGGCCCGTGATTATGGTCCCTGCGACTATGACATCCGGCAAAATCTCAACGCGCAATATGTGTATCAGTTGCCCGTCAGGGTACACAGTCATACGCTGGGTTACGCACTCAACGGCTGGCAGATTTCTGGAACGGCGTTTTGGCACACCGGAGTTCCGTTCTCGGTGCTGAGCACGCCTTATTCAGCGAACGGAAACGGCATTGTGCAGGGCAGCGGGCCACAGTTCGCCAGTCTTGTACCCGGAGTTTCGTTATATAATCATCATCCAATTCCGGGCGTAACGCAGCCGGGGACGCTGCAGTGGCTGAATTCGGACGCATTTGTCTCGACGGTCGATCCGAGTACAGGGCAGTGCTATAGCAGCGACAGCCCGCAGAATTGCCAATTCGGAAACCTCGGCCGCAATGCCCTGCGTGGTCCCGATTTCCTCTGGAGCGACTTCTACCTCAGCAAATGGTTCCCGTTAACCGAGCGTGTGAAGCTGCGGTTTGAGGGTCAGTTCTTCAATGTCTTCAACCACCCGAACTATGCGCTTCCCAGTGTGGTGCAGGCCGGCATTCCGGGAAATCCTTCCACCCAGAGTGGTTTTGGAGCGCTCACCTCAACGACCTCTCCACCGACCGGATTGCTCGGCGTCGGTTTGGGTGGCGATAGCAGTCCACGCATGATTGCTTTTCAGGCGCGACTGGAGTTCTGAGCGTCGAGGGCGGTCGTCGCTCACTCGGACGATTGTGCCCTTGCCAAGCGCTCGGCAACCACCGCATACGCCGACGGATTGAAGGCCATTCCGATGTGCGTGCCGGGAACTTCAAAGTCAACTTCGCGATTGCCCGTCATGCAATAGTGCCAATCTACGATGCCGTCATCGCGCGTGTAAATCGCGGTCTCGACCATCGAGCGCGGAATGTCGCGCTTCAAGGAGTCTACAAAATTGCAGGTGCAACTCCCCGTATAGCAATCGGGCAGCACTCCTCGGCCATGCTCCCGCAGAATGCGCTGGCGAATGGCATCGGCCGCGTGGCGAATTGTCCGACTCGTTGCGGTGCCTCGAATCGGTGCCGCCAGCGTGATGACCGAAGCGATATCCTGTGGTCTCTGGCCCGCCACCGAGCGCGCGATCACTCCTCCGAGGCTGTGACCGATCAAATGAATTTTCCGTTCGGTTTCAGTCAGGGCTCTTTCTATGGTCTGGTTCAGCTGGCGCTGCACTAACAAATTAGGGCACTCGGCGTTAATTCCAATGCCGGAAAAATAGGAGCGGTATCCGATGCGCTGCAACCAGCCGTGGAGTTCCATCAGGTAAAGATCGGTACCGAGAAAACCGGGAATGATGACCACTCCGGAGCCATCGCCACGGGGCACACCGAAGCCGTAGTAGACCGGAGTCGCATGCAGCATGAGAATCTCAGCCGCGAACAGGGCTTCGGTCCAAGGTGAGATATCGGCTTCCAAATGGGCGGAGTTGGTGTTCTTCTTCCGATTCGTTGCCCTCGACGGACACGCAGTTTTTTTGGGTTTGTGGGCCAATTTCGTCCTGCATCGATCCGCGTCTTGCGCCCAGTTCGTAGCGCTAGCGTCGGGAGCGAAAGCTTGCTAACTGCGCATTATACCCTTGGTTTCCGCTTCTTATGCTTCCCTGGTTGTGCACGCGTCGGTCTTTTGAGCCGGGCCTCCAGCTCCGCGACTCGCTTGCGCAGGGCATCGAGTTCGGGCTCGGCCTCGGCAAGCGGCCGATTCGAGGCTGGCGGGGCGCCCAAGACTTTCTTGATCATCTCGACCGGCGACAAAATGGCCGACTGGACCTCGCCGAGGCGGCTTTGCACCGCATCCTGCACCTTTTCATAGGTGTCAAAGGCGGACTTCAAATACCACATGAGGAACTCCTGGCGCACCTCGTCGGAGGCGAGAACCAGTTGGCGCAGCAGTTCGAGGGGCAGGCCGGTGGGGCGGTTTTTGGCATCTTCGGTGATGATTTGTGTCAGGGTGACGCGGGTGAGGTCCTGGCCGGTTTTGGCGTCGACCACCTGCACGTCCTTGCCCTGGCGCAGCAATCGCGCGATATCGTCGAGATTGACGTATTGGCTGCTGGAGGAATCGTACAATCTGCGATTTCCATATTTTTTGATGACGACGGGAGCCGGCTTCATTGTTCCCTACTTTGCTGCTCTGCACAAAGAACAAATACATATTGACACAATTGCCTTGCGATCGTATAGTCTAGTTGATGCTGCATTGCAGCAATCTGGAGGTTTGAAATGGCAACTACCGTAAAGCACGAATCTTCCCCCGGTTATTTCGGGGAGTCTTCCTTTGTTTCTCTATTGTCGGGTTGGGCGCAGCAGGGGGTACAGACTTTCTTTGCCACGCAACGGATCCTTCTGGACCTGGCGATGCGGCAGAATACGAGCCTGATGCATTCTGTGCGGCAGCAACTGACGGATCCTCACCATTCACCAACGGCCATTCTCAGCGAAGCGGCGGCGGAACGGGTGTCGAACTTCATCGAAGGGCAAAAGATTCTGCTGGAACTGGGACAGAAGCAGAACGAAATCCTGATGGAGGGCGTGCAGGAGCGGGTCGGCGAGTGGCCGGCGGCGCACGCGGTGACCGACCTGCTGCGGCGCAGCGTCGACACATTTATCAAGTTGCAGCAGGATTATCTGAAGATTGTCGAGAAACAAAATCATACCTGGATCGCGGCTGCCAAGGCCGGGAAACTATATGACGGCAAGCAACTGGTGGAAGCGGCGCAGGAGGCCATGGAGCACTTCGTGAAAGCCCAGAAGCAGTTCATGGACATCATCGCGGACGAGACTGCCAAAGCCACGGGTGCCAAGCCCAGCAATGGAGCCAAGAAGATCAAGAAGACGGAATTGGCCCAGTTGGCGCGGCATGCCACCGAGTCGTTCATCGAAGCGCAACGCAAGCTGGTGGATGTCGCCGGGCGGCAGATGAACGCCAACGTGAAAACCGCCGGCAAGACCCTGGAACTGTTGCAGCCATTGCCCTTCCTGCCGCTGGCCGAGATGGCGCGGGAAGGCGTGAAGAGCTACGTCGATGCGCAAAAGGAGTTGATGAACGTGGTGGCCAAACCTGAGCACAAGCGGGCGCCGAAGGTGGCGCATCACGCCAAGCGGGCGGCCAGGAAAACGGCGGCAGCAGTTGCCTAGGGGTCGCTGAAAAACGGTCGCTGAAAAAGATGCCGTCCGGGTGGCGCGTCTTCTCCCCTTACGTGCCCTCCGACGGTTGGAACGTGCAGTACTGCGCCAACGTGCCCTTGTCCCCTGCAAGGGTACGTTGGCGGTTTTGTGTCACGAGCACAAATTTAATAGTGTGCGCTTCCACGATCGCGTGGAAATCCCTGAGGATGTCGTCCGGCCACGGGCGCGGGAATCTTCTACCTACCACGGCATTGTGATCTGTAACACACCTCATTGTGACAATTGGGCAAAGCTGTGTGACCCGCGGTACGGACGCAAACATCCCTCTGTGATGTAGTGACGGTGGTACTCCGAATAGGGACGGTGAGGAGACGCGGTGGATTTACGCAAGTGGTCGAAATCGAATGCCGATTATGGGCGAAGACTCCTGGATTCGGGAATTGAAGGAGCGCGTTCCGGTCGAGAAGCATTTCTCGCCGGAGAATCTCTGGCTCCGTTTCTAAACGAGACAATGCGCAGCGCGGTGAGGCCCGCGGTACTGGGTGCGTGCGTCGGCATCCTGACCAGCGGTCCCAGGTCTCGGCAGAAATCTGCTACCCGAACGCTGGCGTTTGGCCTGTTAGGGGGCGCCCTTGGCCTGAGCATAGCGTTCGCTTGGGAAAGCCGGCGGTTAACGGCGAGCGCAGCAGGTGGGGCGCTGAGGAGCATGGGCAGGGTCCGCGATGAGAGATGGCTAGCGAGGCATCCAATCGACTACGCGTAGATCCAGGAATGTTGTGACCGCGACCGGACGCCTCAAGGTCGCAAGGGCTGGAAAGACAGTAAATCGTGCTTCTGACTGGCATAGGACTCCAAACGATAGGGACAGGGGGCAGCAATGGCTACAGGCGAAGCAGTGCAGGAGCGGGTGCAAGTCCCCGTGGCCGCGGAAGGCCTCAGTGAAGAACGCATTGCCACGCTGGAGAAATTAGTCTCGCAAGCCCGAACCGCCGCCGCCGTTTTCACCCAATTCACCCAGGAAGATGTTGATCGCATCGTCAAAGCGATGGTGCTGGCTGGGCTCGAACAGGCGCAACCTCTCGCCCGCCTGGCGGTTGAAGAAACCAGGCTGGGAGTGATGGAAGACAAGGTCATCAAGAACATGGTGGCCACGGAGTTCGTCTACAACTACATAAAGGATAAACGGTCGGTTGGCGTCATTCGCGAGTTTCCCGAGCGCAACCTGGCGGAGGTAGCGGAACCGATTGGAGTCATCTTCTCGATCACGCCCATCACAAACCCCACATCCACGGTGCTTTTCAAATGCATCATGGCCGTCAAAACGCGCAACGCGGTGATTTTCAGCCCGCACCCGAATGCCTGGCGTTGCTGCTCGGAAGCCGTAAGGATCATGTATGAGACGGCGGTGAAGCATGGCGCACCCGAAGGAGTTTTTGCCTGCCTGGAATCGCACAGCCTGCAAGACAACGCCTATCTGATGCACCACAAAGACGTGAGCTTGATTGATGCCACGGGCGGACCAGGTGCAGTCAAGGCCGCGTATAGCTCGGGCAAACCGGCGCTCGGTGTAGGGCCGGGCAACACTCCCGTCTATCTGGAAAAAACGGCGGAGCTTGGCACAGCGGTGACCGACATCGTACTGTCCAAGACTTTCGATAACGGAACCATTTGCGCGTCGGAACAGACGCTCGTGATCGACGATGAGATTTATGACGTGGTACTGAAGAAATTCGCCGATCTGGGCACGCACATCTGCAATGAGAAAGAGGCGGAGCTGCTGGCGCGCACGGTCATTGACCCGAAGACCGGATTTATGCAGCCGCTGGCGGTTGGTCAGAAGGCTGCCGACATCGCGCGTTTTGCCGGTCTCTCGGTGAAGGCGGGTACGAAGCTTCTGATCGCGCCGATTCAGGGAGTGGGGCGCGAACATCCTTTGTCGGTCGAGAAACTCTTTCCCGTGCTGGCGGTATATCGCGCGAAATCGGTCGATGAGGCGCTTAAGGTGTGCATCGACGTGAATCATGCCGGCGGGTTGGGCATACGGCAGTCATCTTTTCGCGCAACGAAGAAGTCATCCGCAGGTTCAGTGAAGTCATCAATGCGGGACGGATTCTTGTGAACTCGCCCGGCTCAGTCGGAGCGGTGGGCGGCGTCTACAACGATCTGCCGCCGACCTTTTCTTTCGGATGCGGCACCGGCGGCGGCAACAGCACCACCGATAACGTCAGTATCTATCACTACCTCAACATCAAGCGTGTGGCTCGGAGGACACAAGCCCATATGTGGTTCCGGGTTCCCAATCAGATTTATTTCAACCTGAATGCGGTGGAGAATGTGCATCAGTTCCCCTCGCGATCGACCATCATTATTACGAACCCGGCGCTGGAAAGGTTTGGGCACGTCGATATCGTTCGACGCTACATTCCCGAGGGAACCCACGTGCACGTCACCGTGATTCCCGACGCGGAGCCCGAGGTCAAGGTGGTGATGCAAGGCGTACAGGAGCTGAACTTCTATAAGGCTGACCAGATCATCGCGCTCGGCGGGGGTTCGGTAATCGATGCCGCCAAGATCATGAAGCTTAAATACGAGTCACCTGAGGCCGATCTGGAAGAACTGGCTGCGCCGTTCCTCGATCTGCGCAAACGCGTGATCCAGTATCCCACCGAGAAAGTTACGCGGGCGCGTTTGATTGCCATCGCCACCACCAGCGGAACAGGAAGCGAAGTGACTCCGTTTGCCGTTCTTACTGACAAGGAGCGCGGACGCAAGGTGACACTGGCCGACTATTCGCTGACTCCAGATGTGGCGATCGTCGATCCGCAATTTGTTATGTCGATGCCGAAGGGGCTCACCGCCGATACCGGTATCGACTGCCTGACTCATGCGCTCGAAGCCGCCGTCTCCAGTTTCGCTTCGGCCTACACCGACTCTAACGCCATGCAGGCGATTCGGATGGTATTCAAGTATCTGCCTGTCGCGTATGAGCACCCGGGCGATGAAGAGGCGCGGTCCATGATGCACAACGCCAGTTGCATTGCGGCGATGGCGTTTGCCAACGCTTCGGTGGGCGTGAATCACGCGCTAGCGCATGCCTTCGGAGCGCGCTTTGGCGTGGCCCACGGCCGGGCGAACGCGCTCATGTTGCCGCACGTGATTGCCTATAACGCGTCCGTGCCCATGAAGTTTCTGCCTTCGCCGTATCAGAAGGGATATCTCGCCCACAAGAAGTACGCGACAATCGCGGACTTGCTGGGTCTGGGCGGGCACACGATTGAGGAGAAGGTGAAAAACCTGGTTGCGGCGACTGAGCGTTTACTCGATCAACTGGGATTCCCGCGATCCATCGCCGAGTTGGGAATCTCGAAGGAAGAATTTGAGCGGGCCATGCCGGACTTGATCAAGATTGCCTTTGAGGATCCGTCCTGGCGGTCGAATCCGCGCATGCCGCTGATGAGCGAATTGGCCGACTTGTTTTGGAAGGCTTATCAGGGCCGAGGATTGGCCGATGTGGCCGAGACGCCGCAACCGCAGGCGTCTGAACAAAACGTGTAGCGGACAAGGACGGGTGTGGCAATGGAGATGATCGCGGTGTGGCTCAAGATCGATGAAGGGCAGGTTGTCCAGGCGCTGCACGAAGTGGCGGAAAAGCTGGACAGCCTCGAGGGCGAAGTGGCTTTGGATTTCTCCGCGGTGCGCCGGATCGATGCCAAGGCGCTGCGCGCGCTGGAGGAATTCGCGACGATTGCGGGCGGCAAAGACGTCAGGGTCGTATTGCGCGGCGTCAATATCGGCGTCTACAAGGTGCTCAAACTCGCCAAACTCGGTTCGAAATTCTCTTTTGTGAGCTGAAATGCGCGGTGCGTGGGTAAAGTGACGGGCGTCGCCCGTCCCGACTGAAGTTCGAAATTGGAAGAGGGGAGCTGCCGTGACGAGCCATGTGCAGAGTAAAGTGCAAAGTGAAGAACTGAGTGACCGCCTTTCCTGGGGCGACACGGTATTCCTTCATCTGGAACGCGAGGGCATGCCGCTGAACGTGGCCGGCGTCTGCGTGTTGGATGGCGAAATTGCTTTCGAGGATTGCGTCCAGTTTGTGGAGTCGAAGCTGCCGCTGATTCCCCGGTACCTGAAACGACTGGTGACCTCACCACTAAATATTTCCCTTCCCAGTTGGGAATTTGATCCTGCCTTCGACATTCGCCGCCACGTACGTGACGCAACCCTCAAGCGTGGTTCCGACGCGGAACTGAAGACACTGGTGGGAAAGATTCTGAGCACATTGATGAACCGGGAGCACCCGCTCTGGGACTTGACCCTGATCCACGGGCTGAAAGGCAATCGCAGCGGGTTCATCTTCCGCCTGCACCACTGTCTGGCCGATGGCATCGCCGGGGTTGAGATCATGAATGTGCTGCTCGATTCGAGCCCGGTGGCGCCGCGCCTGCCCCGACGAAAGCTTCGGCTGCGGGTACCGAAACCGGAGAACCCATGGACTTCGCTGACCAACGGTGTGGTCGATTCCTATTCTGAATTCGTCAAACGAATTCTCGCCGCGATGGCGGATGTATCGAGCATGACGGAGCGCTTTGCCGCCACGGGCGGAAGCTTCGCCACCGACGAGTTCGCCAGTCTGCTGCCGGAACTCAGCGCATCTACCGAGCGGCTGCGGTTTAACGTTCCGTACCGCGGACCGCAGAAATTCGCCTGGACCGAAATTGCGTTGCCGGAGATCAAGACCATCAAGAGCGCCTGCGGCACCAGCGTGAACGACGTGATTCTGGCGCTGGTCACGGCCAGTATCCGGCGCTACCTCGAACTGCACGGCGACTCGGTTAAGGGACGGGTACTGCGCATGATGGTTCCGGTCAATCTTCGGGGCAGCGAGAGTGCGGGCGAATTGGGAAACCGCATCTCTCTGGTTCCGGTGACGGTTCCGCTGGACATTCGCAACCCTCGGAAACTGTTGGCGGCGGTCCACCGAAGAACGGAGTTCCTCAAACGGTCTCATGCTGCAGAGTTGGTGAGTTTGGCGGGCGGACTGATCGGCATGTTCCCGACTTCGGCGCAGGCGCTGGCCGGTCACATCATCAGCCGTTTGCCCTTCACGCCTTTCAACATGGTGTGCACCAACGTGCCGGGGCCGCAAGAGCCGCTGTATCTGCTCGGCCACAAGCTGCTGCAGGTCTATCCCTATGTTCCGATCGGGGGCGAGATGCCCCTCAACTGCGCCATTCTGACTTATAACGGCACCGCCCATTTCGGCTTCAGTGGATGTGTGCACGCCGTCCCGGATCTGCACCGTTTGGAAGAGTTGCTGCAGGTGAGTTTCACAGAGTTACGGGAGGCTGTCCGAGTCGCAACCCCTAACAAAAAAGGCAAAAGAGTGAAGAAACAGCGGGTGAAGAATTCGCGGGCGCGGACGAAGACGGCAGCGGTTCCAAGGGCGGCGGCATCGGCAGCGCCTACGCCCGTGAAGGCGACAGTGGCAGATCCCAATCCGCGCCGGCCGGTTGCTATCGAATCGGCCGCAACCACAGGTTCCCTGATTCAAGAAGACGACGTTCTTGCGCACGCCATCGCCTGACGATCGCGAAGCGGGAGAGAAGAAAACGTGGCAGGCATACTGGCAACAGCGCAAGTGACATCGTCGCTAGCCCTTTCGTTGGCGTCGGGTCGAAGCCTGTTTCTGATCATCGATCTTCTCGGCATCGCATGTTTTTCCTACCTTGTCGCGAAGCGCCTGTTGCCGCTGCTGCGAGGCCAGCGCGACTTTCGTCTTGACCGGCCTTGGCTTCGGCTGGGAAAAGTCCTGAAATTCTGGCTCGTCCAATGGAAGCAGCCGCGATACTTTGTTGCCGGGATCCTTCATATCTTTCTGTTCGCCGGGTTCCTGGTGCTGCTGATTCATTCCTTTTCTCTGGTAATCGTCGGTATTTCCGAACATTTCGTGATGCCCGGCTTCTCCGGACGTGTAGGCGATGTATACGATGTGCTCAAAGATTATGCCGCCACTCTCGTCTTCTTCTCGGTGGCGATCGCGGCAGTTCGCCGCGCGTTTTTCAAACCGGCGCGCTACGCAGTTCCGGCAAAGTACGGAAAAGATCACACCACGGAAGCCGTTTTTATTTTGGGATTGATCGCGACCCTGATGATCGCCGACGGATTCTTCGACGCAAGCCACGCGGCAGCTCAACTACAGCTTGGTCAAGCGGTTCAATGGTTGCCTGTTCTGTCGCTGCCGTGGATGTTGAAGAGCGCGCTGCTTTCGGCTCCGCTGGCGACGCTGCAAACGATTCACTTCGGCGCCTATGTTGTCCATGACCTCACGTTCTTCGTTTTCCTCTGCTTCCTGCCGATGGGAAAGCACTTTCACGTCATCACGTCGTTCTTCAACGTTTACTTCGCGAAATTGGATCGCGGCACGCTGAAGCCGGTGCGATGGGGAGTCACGGATGACCATCTGGATCAGGTGAAATCTTTCGGCGTGAAGACGTTCGAAGATTTCACCTGGAAGCACATGCTCGACTTTTATACTTGCGCCGACTGCGGACGGTGTTCGGACAATTGTCCGGCCAACGCCGTGGGCAGGCCGTTGTCGCCGCGCTTTCTCACTATCAAGGCCAGAGATTACGCCTTCCAGCACTATCCGGTTCTTGGGCATGCAAGCAACGGGACGGCACTCATCGGCAGCATTTATTCCGAGGATGAAATCTGGTCGTGCACCACCTGCGGGGCTTGCGAAGCCGAATGTCCGTTGCTGATCGAGTACATCGACAAGGTCGTCGACTTGCGGCGGGGCATGGTCGACGACGGAAATGTGCCGCAATCCCTGCAAAAGCCGCTGAAGGCGCTGGAGAGCCGCGGCAATCCTTACGGGAAGATGGAAAAGAAAAAAGCCGACTGGGCCAACGCGAAGGAATTCCAGCAAATCTGTCCCGTCAAGACGCTAAACGCCAAGACCGGCGCCGACACTTTGTATTTCGTCGACAGCATCACTGCCTACGATGACCGCATGCAGTCGATTGGGCGGGCAACGGCAAAGATTCTCAACCACGTGGGAGAAAATTTCGGAATTTTGGGCGCGTCGGAACGGGATAGCGGACATGAAGTCCGCCGCTTCGGCGAAGAAACTCTTTTCATGGCGTTGCGCGATCACAACGTGGAGGCGATTCGAGCGTCCGGAATCCGGCGAATCGTCACGGCGGACCCGCACGCCTACAACGCGCTGAAACACGATTACAAAAATCTGCCGCCGGTGGAGCACATCAGCCAGGTAATCGCACGAGAAGTGAAGACGGGCAAGATCAGGTTCAATCCTATCGCAAAAGAAAACAGCGTATATACCTACCACGATCCTTGCTATCTGGGGCGGCACAACCAGATTTACGACGACCCGCGAGATGTGCTGGATGCGATTCCCGGCTTGAAGCGGGTCGAAATGACGCGATCTCGCGACCGCTCTTTCTGCTGCGGTGGTGGCGGCCTGATGCTGTTCTACGAGCCGAAAGAAGATCAGCGCATGGGCGTGAAGCGAGTGCAGATGGCCGCCGAAGCCGGAGCCAATGTGATGGTGACGGCGTGTCCGTTCTGCATGGTGAATATAGAAGATGCGATCAAAGTCGCAGGCATGGAAGGAAAGATGACTGCCATCGACCTGACGGAACTGGTGGATCAACAAATCGTGCGCCCGAGCCCTGATCTGAACAAAGAGCAAGCGGACGAAATCAAGGAATGCGTGGCGACGTCGGAATCTGCCAGCAGACCGGAATGAGATTGGCGGTAAGAACAATTTGCGGAGGTTCGACGTGGAAATCTTAGTTTGCGTACGACGGGTTCCCGACACTTCAGAAAATGAGATTGAACTCAACCGCGCGGGGAACGACATTGAGCGCGATGAGTTGGTCTACTCGATCAACGAAGCGGACAACTACGCGGTAGAAGAGGCGTTGCAAATCGCAGCCCGAGTTGGTGGGACCGTCACGGTCGCCACGGTGGGCGGCGAAGATGACGAGGAGGTCCTGCGCCGCGAGATGGCTATGGGCGCGAATCGGGGCGTGCTGATAAGCGACGACGCTTTCAGCGGATCGGACGGTCGGGGCATCGCTACCATCCTGAAAGCTTTCGTCGAGCAGGGGCATTATGACCTTGTTCTGACCGGGGTTCAGGCCGAGGACGGGGGTGCTCAGGTCGGCGGAATGCTGGCCGCGCTGCTCGACTATCCGTTTGCTTCGCTCGTCACTTCGATTGAACCGCTCGACGCAAAGAAGCTGAAGATCGGCCGGGAAATCGCAGGCGGCAACAAGGAAATGAATGAAATCGATTTGCCTTGTGTGCTCTCGATTCAGACCGGCATCAATGAGCCGCGTTACGTGGGCATGCGCGGCATCCGGCAAGTAGCCGGCGTCCCCATCCCAACATTCGGCGCGAAAGATTTGGGGATTGGCGCTTGCGCTGTGGGGGAAGCGGCCGCGAAAGTGAGACGGGTGGATTACTTTGTGCCCGCGCTCGGCAAGGGCGCTGAAATTCTGCGCGGCACCAGGGAAGAAAACGTCGACAAGGTCCTGGAATTGGTGGCCGCCAAAGGAGGGTTGAAATAATGGCTCGCATCTTCGCATACATCGTGCACAAAAACGGAGTCGTTGACGATTCCGCATTCGAACTTGCAGCCGCCGCGCGCAAGATCGATCCCGCTGCTGCACCGACTGCCATTCTTACAGGCTCGGGTGCGGATCTCGACGCGGCATGCGCGGCTCTCGGCGCGTCTTACCCCGAGATTTGGAAAATCGCCAACGACGCTCTTGCTTACCCCAATGCTGAACTCGTCCGCAAAGCCCTGTTGAAGGTGCTGCCGAGCGACAGCATTGTGCTGGTTGCGCATGACCATTTCGGCATCGATCTGGCGCCGGGGCTTTCCATCCAGCTGAATGCGGCTTTTGTTTCCGACGTGGTGGATATTTCCGGGGTTGAAGCAGCCGACCTCAAGGTAGTCCGTCAGGAATTCGGCGGACAAGTGAGCACTCACGTTCGATGCAACGTTGCAACGGGCGCAGTGGTCACGATTCGTCCGGGAGCGTTCAAGGCGCTGGAAGGCGCTGCCGGCCTTGTCGCTGGCAACGTGATCGAGAAATCCTCTGAAGTTGGAACTCTCACAGCGGGCCGTCGTTATCTGGAAACGGTTATGGCCGACGCGGGGGATGTCGATATCACCAAGCACAACGTTCTGGTTTCGATCGGCCGTGGCATTCAGGAAAAAGATAATGTCGCGATCGCACTGGAACTGGCCGAAGCGTTGGGTGCGGCAGTGAGCTGCTCACGGCCCGTGGTCGACGCCAAGTGGCTGGATAAGTCGCGGCAGGTGGGCTCGTCCGGTAAAACCGTGAAGCCCAAGCTCTATCTGGCATGTGGCATCAGCGGTGCTTTCCAGCATCTGGCCGGCATCAAAGGCAGTCCGTTCCTGATCGCCATCAACAAGAATCCGAAGGCTCCGATTTTTCAGGTGGCAGATATCGGAATCGTCGACGACATTCTCGAGTTCCTGCCGGAGTTAACCAACAAAGCTCGCGAACTGCGCAGCGTAGCAGCCAAGTAGCTGATGAAGTGAGGCAATCCCGAGGCAAGCCCAATGATCACCAGTAAAACCCTGAAGTTAAGTTTGAAGTCACTGAAAGACTTCGCCAAGAAACGTCTGCCGGATGAAGTGCTCCGCGAACTCGATGAACGCGACGAATGTCCGCTCGACATCGTCCGCCACATGTGCAGTCCGGACAAGCTGGGCATTCAGCTTCTGTTCATTCCCGAAGAGTTCGGCGGCATGGGAGGCAATGCCTTCGACGTGTATTGCGTTTGCGAAGAGATGGCGCGCATCGATCTGGGCGTCGCCACGGCAGTGCTGGCTACGTTCTTGGGGAGCGATCCGATCACTGTCGGCGCTACTCCGCAGCAGAAGAAAATCTGGCTGACGCGCATCGCGGAAGAGGGATTGCTATTTGCGTACGGCGCGACGGAGCCGGAAGCAGGAAGCGATTTGGGCTCGCTGAAGACGACGGCGGACCCAGTCATCGATCCAGTCAACAACGATGGCCGCGTCGTCGGCTACAGGATCAATGGCAATAAACAATGGATCAGCAACGGCGGAATCGCCGGTGCTTACACGGTATTGGCCAACACACCCAGCGGTCCGAGTTGGTTCATCGTCGAGCAAGGGGCTAAGGGTTTCACGCACGATAAGCCGGAAGACAAGCACGGCATTCGTCTGAGCAACACGGCTGCACTTGCGTTCAGCGACGTCTATGTCGACGCCGACCGGCTGGTTGGCGGCGTCGAAGGCCAGGGGTTGAATCAGGCACAAGCCGTGTTCGGTTATACGCGGCTGATGGTGGCCGCGTTTGGATTGGGCGCGGGATGTGCCGCGCTCGACCGGGCAATTCCCTACTCCACCAAACGCATTCAGGCTGGCGCTCCGCTTTCTGAAAAGCAAGGGTACACGCACAAGCTGATCGTGCCGCACGTAGTCCGCCTGGAAGCTGCCCGCTCCTACATCGAAGAAACCGCGGAGCGCATCGACGGCGGCGTGGAGGGCAGTTTGAACACCGAGGGCGCGATCGCGAAGTACATGGCGACCGAAGCCGGCAATGCCGCCGCCGAGGCCAGTATCCAGGCGCTGGGCGGCTACGGATACACCCATGAATACATGGTGGAAAAGATCAGCCGCGATGTGCGCATCACCACGATTTACGAAGGCACTTCCGAGATCATGGAGATGACCATCAGCCGCGACCGCTGGCAATCTCATCTCAAAACGCGCGGACAGCACTACCACGAGCGGGCGAAAGAGTTCGAAGGGTTGCACGCGCGCCAGCCGAACGTGGGCGCGAATATAGCGGCACTCGCTTTGCATGCACTCGCCGAGATTATGGAAAAAGCGCGAGTGGCGCGCCTCACCCGCTATCAACACATTCTTCTGCGCCTGGGCGAGTTGATCGCCTATGCCGAGTGCGCAGGAAGTCTGTCCCGCCGCGCCGCACTATTGGCGGAAGGCAAGCTCAACGAGAAAGCCAGCCGGCGTTTCGACGCGACCGCGCTGGCCGCCATCAGCCGAGTCTTTGCCCGCGAAGCCGCGCTCAAGGTGGGCGAAGAAGGTTTGCGTTGGGTGATCGGTGCTGGAGGCATACCCGATGCAGAGATCGGCAACTTTGAAACAAATCTGGGATTGCCCGCCATTCACCGCGCGCAATCGGGCCTTATTTCCGATCTGGATTACGTAGCTGACGTATTGTACGGCCGCGCGGCCAAAACCACCGTAGTGGCCGCGTAGCGTCTATCGATGTTCGTCTACAGATGTTTGTTGCAGGAGTCTAGTCATGGAAAACACTTCTTATCGCGCCATCGCAATTGTGGGAGTTGGAGCCGTATTACCCGATGCTCCGAATGTTTCTGCCTTCTGGAAAAACGTGAAGGAAGGCCGTTACAGCATCAGCGAGGTCACAGCCACCCGCTGGGACCCTGATCTTTATTACGATCCCGACCACAGCGCTCCCGACAAGACTTACTCGAAGATCGGCGGCTGGGTGCGTGAACACGTGTGGGAGCCTATGAAGTGGCGTCTCGCTATCCCGCCGCGCGTGGTCGATGCCATGGATGAGTCGCAGAAATGGGCGATTGCCTGCACCCGTGAAGCGCTCGAAGACTACGGCTATCCCAAGCGGCCGCTGAACACCGATCGCACGGCGGTGATCCTGGGAAATGCCATGGCCGGTGAAAAGCATTATTTCACTGTGCTGCGCGTGTTGTTTCCGGAATACGCGCGCGAGCTAGGCGAAAGCGCCGCCTTCGCCGCATTGCCCGCCGAGGTCCGTGGCGAGATCACTCGCGAATGGCACGAGCGGATGGGGAAACTGCTCCCTGAGATTACGGAAGACAGCATGCCCGGCGAGTTGGCAAACTGCATTGCCGGCCGGATTGCGAACATATTCAACTTCCATGGTCCTAATTATGTTTGCGACGCTGCCTGCGCATCAGCGATGGCGGCCGTCAGCTCGGCGGTCGAGGGACTGGTGCAGAACGATTTTGACATCGCCGTCACCGGCGGCATTGATCGCAACATGGGGGCCTCGACTTTTGTGAAGTTCTGCAAGATCGGCGCACTCTCGGCCACCGGCACGCGTCCTTACGCCGAAGGAGCCGACGGCTTCGTCATGGGCGAAGGCGCCGCCATTTTTCTGCTGAAGCGTCTGGCTGATGCGGAGCGGGATCAAGACAAAATCTACGCCGTGCTGCGCGGCATGGGCGGATCGAGCGACGGCAAGGGAAAAGGCATTACCGCGCCCAACCCAATCGGGCAAAAGTTGGCCATCGAGCGCGCCTGGCAAAATGCCGGGCTATCGCCGGATACAGTGACGTTGATCGAAGGCCATGGCACATCCACCGCGGTGGGCGACGTGGTCGAAGTGCAGAGCATGATCGACGTGCTCGGCAATTCTCATCTCCCGCCGCACTCCGTGGCGCTGGGGTCGGTCAAGTCGAACTTCGGACACCTGAAAGGTGCGGCCGGGGCCGCCGGGCTGCTGAAAACCATGCTGGCGCTTCGCGACAAAGTGCTGCCGCCGAGCGTGCATTGTGAGCATCCGAATTCGAATATCGATTTTGCCCACTCTGCGCTCTACGTCAATACCGAACTGAAACCCTGGGCGATGCCAGCAGACGGCGTGCGGCGGGCTGGTTTGAGCGCTTTTGGTTTTGGCGGCACCAATTTTCACGCGGTGCTCGAAGAGTATATTCCCGGCAGGCTGAACGGAAACGGCAAGCGATCGGTAGCTGTGAGTGAAGTACCGTCGAATGGAAAAGAGTCGGTGATGATTGCAGAAAATGTTTCACGAGCTTCTCTTCCCGGCACTGCCCGTTCCTATTCCTGCAAAGCTCCGTTGCGTGGAGCACTCGTAATCGGCGCAGCCTCCGAAGCCGAGCTTGCCGAGCGCTTGCGGGCGGTCGAGAAGAACGCGAAAGCGGGCCAGGCACCGGCGCCGGCGGCGCCGGCTGAATCGGATCTGCGGGCGCCCGAACGCCTGGCTATCGACTATGGCAACGCGGCCGAACTGGCGGTTAAAGCCAGCAACGCGCTGAAAGCGCTGGCGGCCAATCAGCCCGCGATGTGGAAAGGGCTGCGCGCGCAAGGGATTTTTCGCGGCCACGGCCCCCGTCCCAAAGTTGCGTTCCTGTATACCGGTCAAGGCTCGCAGTACGTGAACATGCTGCAACTGCTTCGGGCGACAGAGCCGATCGTTGCCGAAACTTTTGCGGAAGCGGATGGCATCATGACGCCGCTGCTTGGCAAGCCGCTCAGCAAATTCATCTTCATCGACCAAGCTGACCCTGACGCGGTGGCGAAAGCGGAAGACGACTTGCGCCAAACCGCAATTACTCAGCCCGCCGTACTCGCAACCGACCTGGCGCTGACCCGGTTGCTCTCCGCTTACGGCATCGAACCCGACTTCACGATGGGACACAGCCTGGGCGAATACGGCGCGCTGGTTGCAGCCGGCGGTCTTCCCTTTGCCGACTCGCTCGAAGCCGTCAGCGCCCGCGGTCGCGGCATGACCGAGGTGGCAATGGACGACAACGGCCGCATGGCAGCAGTGTTTGCTCCCATCGAGGAAGTGGAGCGAATCCTGAAGACAATCGATGGCTATGTGGTGATCGCCAACGTCAACAGCAACCGTCAGGCAGTAGTGGGCGGCGCAAGCAAACCGGTCGAAGATGCCATGGAGGCTTTTCAAAAAGCTGGCTACGACGTAGCTCCCTTAACGGTCAGCCACGCGTTCCACACGTCGATCGTAGCGGGAGCGAGCAAACCGCTGCGCCAAGTTCTCGAGCGTCTGCACTTGCAATCGCCGCGTTTACCCATTGTCGCCAACACCAACGGCGAGTTTTATCCCATGGGGCCTGATGCTGTGCCAAAGATGCTCGACATTCTCACGCAGCAAGTCGCGGCGCCGGTCCAATTTGTTAAGGGCCTCGGCACGTTGTACGATGCCGGCGCGCGCATGTTTGTTGAGGTTGGACCGAAAAAGGCGTTGCACGGGTTTGCCGAGGATGTGCTCGGCGGCCGCAATGATGTGGTTTCGTTATTTACGAATCATCCCAAGCTGGGCGACATCGTCGCGTTCAACCAGGCGCTCTGCGGCCTCTATGCGGCAGGCCTGGGACGTGGAACGGCGGCAGCCGTGCGCCAGACCGCGCTGACAACCGCGACCGCAATTCCCTCGCTGCAGGAAGAAACTTCAAAGCCGGTTGCAGTAGCCGCGCCAGCGCAACGCTTTTCTGCCGCGCCTTCGAGCGGCAAAAGCAACGGCGATGGTTACGGCGATCGTTACAGTGAGCTTGGCCGTTTATTCGCCGAGGTTCTCGATCGCGGCTACGAAATCTCCCACGGCCAGAGCCGCGCCTCGAACGGCGCGCCGGT
>JBEKED010000013.1:0-27008 GCA_050014035.1 Terriglobales bacterium | reverse complement strand
TTCGTCGCGCGCGTCATCAGCTCTTCGATGGCCTGCTGCGGCGACTTGCCGTGTTCGAGGATGGCGAACATCTGCTCGGTAATCGGCATCTCGACGTTCTTCTTGCGGGCCAGACCGACTGCGGCTTTAGTAGTGAAGACTCCTTCGGCAACGGCTCCGTGCATGCCGGAGATGATGTCGGAAAGTTTGCGGCCCTTGCCCAGTTCCACGCCGACACTGCGATTGCGCGAAAGATCTCCCGTGCAAGTTAGGACCAGATCACCGAGCCCCGCGAGCCCAGCCATAGTATCGAGTCGTCCGCCGCAAGCCACGACCAGGCGCGCCACTTCGGCGAGACCACGCGTAATCAGCGCCGCCACCGAATTGTGGCCGAGGCCAAGGCCGTCGCAGATGCCGGCCGCAATGGCGATGATGTTCTTCAGCGCGCCGCCGAGTTCGACACCAATCACGTCATCGTTGGTATAAACGCGAAAGCGCGAATCGTTGAACGCATGCTGCACGGCGCGCGTCACCTCGCCATCGACTGAAGCCACAGTCACAGCGGTCGGATCGCCGCGCGCGACCTCTTTGGCGAACGACGGGCCGCTGAGCGCCGCCAAGCGCGGTGTGAAATGGCGGCTGCGCAAGACGTCGGCGATCACTTCGGTCATGCGCAGCAGAGTGCCGTCTTCAAGCCCCTTGGTGCAGCTCACGAAAAGTATCTCCGGGCGAAGCGCGGGTGCCATGCGTTCGAATAAGGCCCGGCAATGCTGCGAGGGCATCACGCTAACGACGATCTCCGCGTTGTCGAGCGCGCTGTTGAGGTCGCTGGTCGCGGTAATCGATTCTGGCAAAACGAAGCCCGGGAGAAAGTGTTCGTTGATTCGGCTTCTGGCGATGCTTTCGGAAACTTCCGGCTCGTTCGCCCAGAGGCGAACCTCGTGTCGGATTTCGTGCCGAACTTCGTGCCCGACCTCGTACCGGAAACCGTGAGCCCCTTTGCGTCCGAGGACGATGGCCAACGCGGTGCCCCACGCGCCGGCTCCGATGACGGCTATGCGGCTCATGGGCGCGATGCCCCTAGCGTTGCCGACTTGGACGCTCCTAATTTGGATTCCGTTCCCGCCGCGAGGCGGCCGATGTTGTGGCGGTGCTTCCAGATTACGAGCACCGAAACTGCGGCGATCAAAAGCAACTGCCGCACGTCCACATATTCACGGAGCGCCCACACTAGCAGGGGAAAAGCCGCCGCCGCCGCGACTGACCCGAGCGAGACGTAGCGGAAGGCGGCGGTGACGAGCAAGAACAAGCCCACCAGACACAAAATGGATTTCGGAGTGAGCAGAATAAAAGCTCCGAGGCTGGTGGCGACGCCTTTTCCACCGCGGAACTTTAGCCAGATGGGAAAGAGATGCCCAAGGACAGCGAAAAACGCCGCCGCGGTCATGATGAATTGTTGATGCGGACCGTTGAATAGCATTCGAACCACTAAAACCGCAGCCAAGCCTTTGGCGGCATCGAGCAGCAGGGTTGCCGCCCCCAGCGCGGGCGACCGGCGAGCCACATTGGTAGCGCCAATGTTGCCGCTGCCGCTCGCGCGTACATCCTCACCCGTGAAAATCCTTACCAGCAAGTAGCCGAATGGGATCGATCCCAGCAGGTAGCTCACGACGGCGGTGATGAGGTAAGGATTCATGCCTCTATTCACTGGAGAGCGTTCGCAGCGGAAACCGTTGCAGCTTCGTGTACTTCGATCCTGCCGCTGAAAGCTGACTCTGATAAAGAATAAACTCTCGGGCAGTCATGGTGCCGAAATCGAGCTCGCCCATCGCCGCGAGTCGCTTGTCGAGCACGGCGAAAATTGTATTGGGGCCGTCGCCTTTCTGCCGCTTCGGCGCGCCCGATCTGCCTCCGGCGCGAGCCAGCGTCAGATGCGGGCTGTAGGGCCGGTCTTCGGAATTGCGGGAATCGCGCGGGATGCCGAGTTCGGCTGTGGCTATATCGATGGTCTCGGCTAGTTCCGCCAGTTGCGGTCCAGCGTGAATCCCGATCCAGAATACGCGCGGAGACTTCGCGGTGGGGAAGTATCCGTATCCGCCGCAGCGGACTTCGAACTCGCTCCCTTCCACTCGCTGCAAGCGCTCGGTGATGGCCTCGACCTGCTCAGGCTTTTGTTCGCCGATGAACTTCAACGTAACGTGCAACGACTCCGGCCGCACCCATCGCGCATCGGGGGCGAAGCCTTGCACGCCGTCGAGAAAGCGCGCAATGCGGGCGCGAACTTCAGGGTTAAGATCGATGCCGATAAATATTCGCATCTCTTGCTTGTGGCGATCTGTGTTGTGACGACGGGCCTCTGGCCCGTCCTCACGGGGCCGAGCCCGTCACCACACATTAATGTAAGCGTTCTACAACAGCGCCCGGCGGATCATCTCCAGTGCCTGCTGGCTTGCGAATTGTCGAATGCGCGTGCGGTCGCCGGGAAAATTGCGTTCCACAACCTGTGTGCCTTCTTCTCCCGCGAGAGCGACGTAGACCAGGCCCACGGGTTTCTGCTCAGTTCCGCCGCTCGGGCCCGCGACGCCGGTGATGCCGACTCCGTAGCTCGACAGACAGCGCTTGCGAATGCCTTCGGCCATCGCGGCGGCCACTTCGCGGCTCACCGCTCCGTGCTGATCGATCAAGGCCTTCGGAACATTGGCGAATTGCGTTTTCAATTCGTTGGAGTAGACCACGGCGCCACCGATAAAATAGCGCGAACTGCCGCCGAGCGAGGTGATGCGTTCGGCCAGCAGGCCGCCGGTGCAGGATTCGGCCACAGCCAAGGTCATGCTGCGCATCTGCAGCAGATAGCTGACGATCTGCTCGATGGTTTCGCCTTTGCGCGAGAAGATGGCGTCGCCGAGTTCGTCTTCGATTTTTTCCGCGAGTTCCTCGACGCGCGCTTCGGCTGCCTCTTCCGAATCCTTCCGGCAGCGCAGGTGGAGTTGAATCTCACCGCCGCCGGCGAGGATGGTGGTCTCGACGTCGGGATAAGTTTTGTAAATCGGCGCGACCCGCGCGTCCACTTGCGATTCTGCCATCATCGCCAGCTTGAGACTGCGCGTAGCGATGTGCTGGAGTGGAATCCGGGCGCGCAGCCGCGGAATGCATTCGGCTTCGAACATCGGCTTCAGTTCGTGGGGAGGGCCGGGAAGCAGCATCAGCAGCCGCTCCTGGCCATCGTACTTTCCGGCGATCCACTGGCCGGGCGCGGAGCCAAGCCGATTGGTTAACACCGTCGCGCTGGTCAGGATGTCGGCCTGCTTGGCATTATTTGGAGTCATCTTGTAGCCGCGCTTGGCGAAACGCTCTTCGAGCTTGGCGATGATCGCGGCATCGCGCTGCAGTTTCAACCCGAGCGCGTCGGCCACCGCTTCGCGCGTCAGGTCATCTTCGGTGGGGCCGAGGCCGCCGCTGAAGATGACATCTCGGACCCGACGGCGATGATCTCGGCGTTCACGGGTAAAAGTGTAAATGATGGGGGCCTTCATAAAATTGTCATACCGATTTATTACTTATCATCTGCTTACTTGTCATCCCGAGCGAAGCGAGGGATCTGCAGGTCCCCGTGAGCTACAGATCCCTCGCTTCGCTCGGGATGACAATAATATTTTGGAAACAGTAAGAGTTTTTATCGTGCCGGCTGTTGCTGCGTCATGCAGTGGAGCGCGCCGAATCCCCAGATCAGATCGCCGCAGTAGATCGGCACGATTTCTCGGGTTGGGAACACCGCCGCGAGCGTGTTGAGTGCGATGCGATCGTTGGGATCGTTGAAGACCGGCACCAGCACGGCGCCATTCGCGATATAAAAGTTGGCGTAGCTGGCGGGCAACTGGCGGCCTTCGAAAATGACCGGACGCGGCATGGGAATTTCGACGATGTCGAGTTTCTGTCCGTCGGAGGTGCGGGCGTTTTTCAGGCGGCCCAGATTCGCACGCAGCGCTGCGTAATTCTCGCTCCGCTCATTCGGCTCGATCATCGTGATCACGGTATTCGGGGCGACAAAGCGGGTGATGTCGTCGACATGGCCGTGCGTGTCGTCGCCGGCGATGCCGCTCTCGAGCCAGATGACAGACGGCGCGCCAAAATAGTCGGCGAAGAGTTGCTCGTACGCTGCGCGATCAATGGGCGGATTGCGTTGTTGCGTGGTCGAGAGCAGGCACTCTTCGGTGGTGACGAGAGTGCCGCGTCCGTTGACGTCGATCGATCCGCCTTCGAGTACGACACGGTGCTTGTTCTTCAAGGAAACGACGACGAACGGCTCCACGACGCGTACGCCAGCGGCCTTCGCCATGCGCGCGCCAACTTTTGCGTCGAGCTTATAATTCGGATACTTGGCCCAGGCGTTGAATTGAAAGTGCAGGGCAAGCAGCCCGGAGTCGGCTGGTTCGCGGTTGTGATCGCCGTCCCCGGTCAGAAAGATGCAGCCGGAGTCCCGCGTCCAGACGCGATCAGTCCGCCACGGATGAAAGCGAATATTGGTGGATAAGGCGTCCGCCTTTTCGAGCACGGCGCGCGCTCGTGTTTCCGCACTTGTGGTGTTGACGATAAAGTCCACGCGCTCGTGGCGCGCTAGGTTGCGGATGATCTCGGCATAAACCCACGGGATCGGCTCGAACTTGCCTGGCCAGTCATCGCGAAAGTGCGGCCAGGCGAGCCACGTGGACTCGTGCGGCTCCCACTCGGCGGGCATGCGGTAGCCCTGTGCGGCGGGGAGGAGTCTGGCGCGCGAAATGGATTTTCTGGCCATTGTCGTCTGATTATTTCCCGTCGATCATGCGGCTGGTGATGGGAGCGTAGCTGTCGATGCGGCGGTCGCGCAGGAATGGCCAATTGCGGCGCACGTCTTCCAGATGACGCAGGTCCACTTCGCCAAGCACAATTTCTTCCTTATCGGACGAGGCTTCGGCGAGCACGCGGCCGAAGGGATCGCAGAAAAATGACCCTCCCCAGAATTCCAGGCCTTTGCCCGGCGTGGAATCGCCGCGGATGTCGCCAGTCTCGAAGCCAACGCGATTCACCACGCCGACATACACGCCGTTGGCAATCGCATGCGCCCGCTGAATGGTGCGCCATGCATCGTGTTGCGCCTCGCCAAATTCGGCTTTCTCCGCCGGATGCCATCCGATGGCCGTGGGGTAAAACAGAATACTTGCTCCCTGCAGCGCCGTGAGGCGCGCGCCTTCGGGATACCACTGGTCCCAGCAGACGAGCGCGCCGAGTCTTCCAGCCGAAGTATCAAAAGCTTTGAAGCCGAGGTCGCCGGGAGTGAAATAAAATTTTTCATAGTAGAGCGGGTCGTCGGGGATGTGCATCTTGCGGTATATGCCGCCGAGCGCGCCATCTGAATTGAAGATCGCCGCCGTGTTGTGATAGAGACCGGGGGCGCGCTTCTCGAAGAGCGAGGCGACAAGCACGATTTTATTTTGCCGGGCAGCGGCGGCGAGCTTTTCCGTAGTTGCTCCGGGGATCGGTTCGGCAAGATCGAACAGCGCGGCATCTTCGCGCTGGCAGAAATATTGCGTTTGAAAAAGTTCTGGCAGGCAGACGACGTTGGCGCCCTGGCGCGCCGCCTCGGCAATGCGATCGAGCGCCTTGGCCAGATTGTCGTCCGGCTCGGGGCCGCACGACATCTGAATCAGGGCGACGGTGAATTTGTCTGGCACAAGCTTCTCCAACCTGAGATCCGGCGGAGACGCGGCAATCCGCATCCCTACCTATGTGTAATCGCGCTCGTAGAATATCAAAGTGCTGGACGTGGATGGGAATGTTACACGACTGCGAAAGCGGGTCGCCGCGTTCTGCTCACTTCTAGTAAATTGTTTCTTCGAGCAAAATCGCTTTCTTACTCCGGAGGTTGTTTCCTTGGCGCAGAAAAAAGATTCGAAGCACGGTCATCAACACGATGCCAAGCATGAAGAAGGCGCGGGCATCGATCGCAAGCTGCACGATCCGGTGGCCGATCGGCTGATTCCGCTGGAGCCGCTCGATCTCGGCAAGATTCAATCGATCGATGACTTGGTGCGCGCGATGTCGAAGACGGCATTCACCGGGCGCCAGCTCGGCGAAGCGGCCGACGTTTTGGAGGCCATGGCCCGCGATCAAGAGTGCTTCGTCGTCATGACGCTGGCGGGCGCGATGACCGTGGCCAAGCAGGGCCTGGTGATTGCCGAGTTGATCGATCGCGGCATCGTGAATGCCGTCGTTTCTACCGGAGCGTTGATGGCGCACGGCTTGGTCGAAGCGACCGGCCGGGCGCATTTTCGGTACAATCCCGAACTCAGCGATGAGGAACTTTACGAGGCCGGGTACAACCGCGTCTATGACACGCTCGAACCCGAGCAGAATCTCGACGACGTAGAACGCGTGATGCACGCCGTTTTCGGCGGCTGGGACGCGGACGAAGTGATGTGCTCGTACAAATTGAACCGCGCAATTGGAGCGCATCTGGCGAAGCGAGAGAAGGAACGAGGCATTTTAAAATCCGCCTACGAGAAAAATGTTCCGGTATTTGTGCCCGCGTTCTCGGATTCCGAACTTGGCCTCGATTATGCGTTGACCAATCGCGAACGCGACAAAAAAGGCAAGCCGCGGTTCCGCTTCGATCCCTTCGAAGACCTCGAATATTTTGCCGCCACGTTGCTCAGTCAAAAGCGGCTGGGAATCTTTACGATTGGCGGAGGCGTTCCGCGCAACTGGTCGCAGCAGTTCGGTCCGTTCATCGAATTGCGCCATCGCCGGGGCGGGGAAGACTTGCCGCTGAAGCGCTACCACTATGGATTGCGAATCTGCCCCGAGCCGGTGTTCTGGGGCGGCCTTTCCGGGAGTCCTTACAGCGAAGCGGTTTCGTGGGGCAAGTTTGTGCCGCCGGCGGAAGGCGGCAAGTTTGGCGAAGTGTTTGTGGACGCGACCGTCGGTCTGCCGATAATCGTTGCTGCGGTGTTGGAACGTCTGAAAAAGAAACCTGCCGCGACAAAGACCCTCGCGAAAGTTTAGAACCGCTGCTGGACGACTCTGGTTGTCGTTTTGATCTCGCAGCTCGTGATGCGAGGACTTGTCTGTCCTCGCTCGCCGCGATTCTGCATCGACTTAGCGGAAGACATTCACCTTCGCTAGATCCACGATTTCGTCGCCGCGTCCGCTGAGCACTGCTCTGAGCATGAAGAGGCTAAATCCTTTGGCCTCCTCAACCGTAATCGTCGGTGGCATGGAGAGCTCCTGCCGGCTGACCAGAACCTCGACCAGCGCAGGTCCGTCATACTTGAGCGCTTCCGCAATCGTCGGCCGAACTTGTTCCGGTGTTTCGGCCCTCAGCCCGAGCAGACCTGCGGCCTCCGCCATCTTGGCAAAATCCGGGTTGTGCAGGTCCGTTCCAAAATCAACGATGCCGGCGGCCTTCATTTCCAGTTCGACAAAGGCGAGAGAGCCGTTATTAAGGACGATCACCTTGACCGGCAGCTGCAACTGCCGCAGCGAGAGCAGATCGCCCATGAGCATGGCGATACCGCCATCTCCGGACAAAGAGACCACTTGACGGCCCGGATGACTGACCTGCGCTCCAATGGCTTGCGGCAGCGCGTTCGCCATCGAACCATGCGTGAATGAGCCCAGCAGCCGCCGCTGACCGTTCATCTTCAGGTAGCGGGCCGCCCAGATCGTGGGAGTTCCCACATCGCAAGAAAAAATCGCGTCCGCAGCCGCCAACTCGTCGAGCGTGCGAGCTACATATTGCGGATGGATTGGTTTTCGCCCGGGTTCGCCGGTCGCCAGATCGTCCAGCCCCTTGCGGGCTTCGCGGTAGTGCTTGAGCGAAGTGCTCAGGTGCTCGTCATCGCTCTTCGCGTCGAGCCTGGGATGGAGCGCGGCCAGCGTCGCTTTCACGTCGCCGACCAAACCCAAATCCACCTTGGTGCGACGGCCAATCTGTTCTCCGCGGATGTCGACCTGGATGATGGTCGCGTGCTTCGGGAAAAACTGCTGATAAGGGAAGTCGGTTCCGAGCATCAGCAGCGTGTCGCAATTCATCATCGCGTGATAGCCGGAGGAAAAACCCAGAAGCCCAGTCATGCCCACATCGAAAGGGTTGTCGTACTCGACAAACTCCTTGCCGCGCATGGCGTGCACGATCGGAGCTTTCAGCGCACCCGCCAGTGCGATCAACTCCGCATGTGCGCCAGCGCAGCCGGCTCCGGCAAGAATCGTCGTTTTCTTCGAGCGATTCAGAATCCTTGCCAACTCTGTGATTTCGCCGTCGGAAGGAGATACCGTCGGTTTCGGTTCCGCAAATCGAAGGCGTGGCCCTGGTTCGACGGCATCGCGGAGGCCGACGTCTCCCGGCAAGGTCACAACCGCAACGCCGCGCCGCGAGATTGCGGTTTGCATGGCAATCTCCAGCACCCGGGGCATCTGCTCCGGTTGAGAAATCAGTTCGCAATAGTGGCTGCACTGCGCGAACAGATGTTCCGGGTTGGTCTCCTGAAAGTATCCGCTCCCAATTTCATTGCTGGGAATTTGCGCCGCGATGGCCAGGACCGGAACCCGGCTGCGTTGGCAGTCGTAGAGCCCATTGATCAAATGCAGATTCCCGGGACCGCAACTCCCGGCACAGACGGCTAGTCGTCCCGTCAGATGCGCTTCCGCGCCCGCGGCAAACGCCGCCGTCTCTTCATGCCTCACATGGATCCACTGAATTTGCTTCCGGGCGCGAATCGAGTCCGTGATGCCGTTAAGCGAGTCGCCAGAAACGCCGTAAATTCGCTGCACGCCGGCTTCCGCCAGAACCTCCACCAACAGGTCTGCTACTTTCTTGGCCATGCCGCGATCCTTACTGACGATACCGACTTGAATTAATCGAAGATCAGCACCGCCGACGCGATCACCGTCGTCCACAGCCCGCGCTTATCGCCCACCGCCGACTGCGTGACATTCGCCGTCCGCACGATTTTGTTCGAAATCCTGTAAATCTCTTTTTTCTCGTCCCACGACCGGTCGGAATCGAACTCGACGTTGAGTGTTGTAGCCAGCATTTCGGCGGCAAGCTCCTCAGCATAATCTCCGGCGGCATCTTCGGTTTCGCCGAAGGAGTGGTGCTCGCTGAGATATCCATAGGTATTGCGGTCGGCAGGGATGGCGACGCCAATCGACGAGGCCAGCAGCCGGTGCGGCTCGTGAGTCGAGTTTTCGGCTACCACCGCAAATACCACTTCGCCGGGATGCAGATACGTCAGTCCCTGCGACCGTGGCACGAGTTTGCAGTTGGGCGGAAAGATGGACGAGACCCGAACCAGATTTTGCGCGGCAATGCCGGCGTCACGGAGCGCGAGCTCAAAAGAAGTGAGGCGCTCGCGATGTTTCCCCACACCTTTGGTGAAGAAGATTTTCTTGGGGACCATGTCCTTGCCCAATGCAGTTTCCTCCAGAAAATTCGAATTGAATTGATTCTTTGGTCTGAAGGGCAATCTAACACAGTGATTTGTGAAGATTGTATGAAAAAAACAGGAATATCCCGCTTTCCCCAACGATCGCCGACTCGCAGGCTTTGGCAACCGTCGTCGGTCGCTAGTCGTTGGTCGTTAGCGGTCGTTAGCGAACGATGGCCCCGGCTTTCAAAGCCGAATTCCCAACGACTAGCGACCAACGACCAACGACTTTTTCCGCAGCAACTCACGCCGCGTGCGTATGCGCCTTGCTCGCCAGCGGGATCATCACCGGTTTCACCAGATCGTTGAAATCGGCAAATTTCATACGCACCAGTTCCCGGTGCGAGCCCGCGTTGAAAGCGATTTCCTTGTCATCGGCGAGAGTCTGGTCCACGAAAACATCCATGCCGTAGAGATTGCCGAACGGCGGCATGGAACCGGTTTCGCAGTCGGGAAAACGGCCACGAAATTCGAGCTCGCTGGCCAGTTCCACCGAGTCTGCCCCAAGGTATTTTTTCAGCCTGTATAAATCCACCCGGAACGACGCCGGTACGACTGCCATGGCGAGCCGTCCATCGACCATGACCATGACAGTTTTCGCCAGTTCTTTTCCCGGGATGTGAGTGAGAGCGGCAATCCCCTGTGCCGTGTAGGCCACCGAGTGCGAGATCACCAGGTATTGAATGCGATTACGATCCAGGAATTCCCGAAGCATGGAAAGAGGCACAGACACCTCCCGTCCGCACCGCAAGCCGGAACGCTTCTGAAGGACTGACGAAGCTGCTTTGCGGGTCGGTACCGATACCATTATGCGCTTCCCGGTGGTTGGGGAGTTAGTGAAATTTCCGGGAAGCGTGTCCGCCGGCGAAGTCTTAAACCACAAAGGACACAAAGCTACACCAAGGAAAAAAGCTCAAGGCAAGAGCCTTCGTGGTACTTCGTGTCCTTGGTGGTGAAAGCCCTTCGTCGGCTAAAGGATGAAACTGACTCTTGCAGAGGAAACGCGGGACGAGAAGATCAAGAGGTTAGCTGGGAATGTTCACTTATTGCCGCCAATGCCCACGGAACACGCTGTTGTGGACAGCGTGTTTTCGCCAGCGATCGTTACGCGGCCTCTTTCGTAACCAGCGAAGGCGCGGCTTCTCGTGTCTGCGATCCTACGATTTTCATTTCCTGCCAGTCGTAGCGAAACTCTTTGCCACAATCCAGGCAAGCGACGTAAGTGCCCGCTCGCCCGCTCTTGGAATAGCGATTGGAGCCGGGCCGGACGGTGATCGGAAAGCTGTAGCGAGCATGCCGGCAGCCGAACATGGCGTCCATCAGCTTGGAAAACATAGGGTGCCTCCCACAGTATTACTAGTAGTGATCAAACCGCTCATTCCGTTTCACCTCGGAGAACTCTGACCAAGTTGCTTGCGATCCCCTATGCCCTGAGTTCAAGCTCTCTTTCGGCACGTGCTCAACACGCACTCAGAGTTTCGCCAGCGAATTGCGGAATGTGCTAGTTAGTTAGATTCCAGTAGGCAGGAAAAGGTTCGCGATGGGAAGTGGCGGAATAGGTGCGTTTCCGCTTCCGGGAATCAAGCACTTACGTAAACCCGTCAGAAGAAAGAAGAAAAAGAAGAAACGGTTGCAAAATCGTCGCGCACAAAAAAAAGGTGAGATGGCTCAGCCCGCGGCCGGATCCGATTTCTTGTGCGCCGTGCATTTGCTCATAATCGCGGACCGCAGCCGCGTGCGCAGATCGTCGGGCAACTCGTAGAGCTCGGAATTACGGTAAATCTCGATCGTTTTACGAGTGGTGTCGCAGACCACATAGCAGTTGTGGCACCACGCCAGATGCTCGTCGAGTTCGGACTTAGTCCGGGCGTCCAGCGCGCCATCCAGGTAATTGGTCAGCTCGTTGAGAAACTCATTACACTTCACTGGCACCATCTCCACTCGCCTTCTTCTGAAAGAAGCGGTTCAGCCGGTCGCGCAACTGAAGTCGCGCGCGCAGCAACCGCGATTTCACTGCTGGAATACTCAACTCCAGCGCGTCCGCCGTCTCCTCCGTCGAGAGGCCTTCCACGTCCCGGAGCACGAACACCGTTCGGAATCCCGCCGGCAATCCCTGAATGGTGCGCGTCAAAATGTCCCGCAACTCTGCCTGGTTGTACATCTGCTCCGGATTGGGACTCCAATCCGCAACCTCACGGGGCAACGAATCATCTTCGGTCTTTACCTCTTCGTCCAGAGAAACCGTGCGTTCCGGCTTTCTCCGGCGCAACTTCATCAGCGCTTCGTTGACCGCAATCCGCACCAGCCAGGTATAAAACTTGGACTGCTCCTGGAATTTTTCCAGGTTGCTGTACGCCTTGAGGAACGCTTCCTGCACCACATCTTCGGCGTCCTCGCGATTCTGCGTAATGTGCTGCGCAATGCGGAAAACGTTGCGATCGTAGCGCCGGACCAATTCTTCAAACGCGTGATCGTCGCCGCGTTTGGCCCGCCGGACCAGCTGCATTTCTTCGCTGACCGGTTGCTCTATGTTGGGTTGGATGGTACTCATTCGTAACTTGATGCAGGATTTTTCCGACCGCCAAACTGATTCTCGAATGCTATTGTACTTGCTGATTGCGTTTTGCGGGGCGTTGTTTTCAAAGAATGGCCAGTAGTGAGCCGAAGTAGGCTGGCAAATGGTTGATCGGTGGCGCAAGACGGGCAAGCGCGTCGCTACACACCGCTTGTGCATCCTCGTGGTGGGTAACTGAGGGGCAGGTACCAAGGTTTCCCTGGCTCGTCGGCAAGCGGCCCTATAATCAGAGGTTAGAAGGGATTGCTCCCTTCTTCCCCCAAAAGGATTTTGACCTCGGAGTAGGCATGCTCGGAGCAGGCATGAAGGAGCGCGGTTGGATTGAACCCGGTTCGCTCGAACCAATTGTGGAACGAGTCGTGGGCCAGGTGTTGGAGGTTAATGCCGCCCAACTTCGCAGCGAAATTGTCCGCCGAGTAATGGATGAGATCGCGGCCGAAGCTGCGACTCTCGAGGCCGCGGCTGCCGAGGCAATGTCCGCCGAGGCAATCTCCGCCGCACCCGCCAACCACCCTACTGCTTCCGAGTTTGCCGAAGATCTGGCGCGCGCGATTGCTGAGATCCAGTCCGGTTCTTCGCAACGGGAGATTCTGCGCGCCTTGCTCGACACCAGTTCACGCTATGCAGCCCGGGTTGCGCTTTTTGTCGTGAAGGGCAGCCATGCCGCGGGATGGCAGGCGCGCGGCTTTGCCAACGACGATGCCGTCAAAGATTTCGCGCTCGACGAAAACGCGCCCGCGGTGCTTCGCGCCATCGGCGATCGCGTGCTGGCGAGCGTGCCGGTTGCCGATCTTGATTCCCGTTTTCTGGAGCAATTTGGAACGCCGGCCAGCGGCCAAGGCCGGCTTCTGCCATTGATTTTGAAAGACAAAGTTGCGGCGCTGGTTTACGCCGACAGCGGAACCGATGCCGAGGGCTTACTTGAGGCCGGCGCACTCGATCTGCTCGTGCTTTCGACCAGCGCCTGGCTCGAGGTGAATTCGCTGCGCAAGCACGCGCAAAAGGAGCCCTCAGCGGCGCACCCGGACAATCAATCAGGCAGTCATGTAGGTAGTTCTGCCACGGCTAGTCATGATGAGCCGGTGGGCGCGGTGCCCGCAAGCCGGGCGCCGGCTTTCAACGATCCCTTTGCCTCGCACGCTCCGGCGTTTGCCGCCAAGCATGCCATGGCAGCAGCGGCCTCCGCCGGCGAAGCCTCAATGTCAACCGCGAATGCTGCGGCGGTGGCGCCTGAAATGGCCGAAGCAGAAAGTGCCGCCACTGAAGTTCAATCGGCCGTCGCTGAAATGGAACCGGCGCTTGTCGAGCCGCTTCCGACCGACGTCGAAGTTGCGTCCAGCGCGCCGGCGGAACCGGCCAGCACGATGTCGCCCCAGCTTTCACCCGAGGATCAGGAAGTGCACCGCAAGGCCCAGCGTTTTGCCCGCCTGCTGGTCGACGAGATCAAACTCTATAATCAAGCCAAAGTATCCGAGGGCCGGAAAGACAAAGACCTTTACGACCGTCTCAAAGACACCATCGAGAAAAGCCGCGTGACGTACCAGAAACGTTACGGGAACACGGTTGCAGCTTCCGCCAATTACTTCCAGCATGAAATAATAAGAAGTCTCGCAGAAGACGATGTGTCCATCATGGGAGCCAACTTTCGGCAGTAGGTAGGGGTTTGAGTGCGTCGTTTTGCAGTTGCGGTTCTCGCTGGAATTCTTTTCCTTTGGCTCGGCTTGCTAACGCCGGCAACGGCCCAGTCCCAGTCGTCTACGTCCACTGCAAGCGCGCCCGCAGAAAACACACGCGCAGAAAACGCACCTACAGAAAAAAAGAAGAGTGCGTCCGCTAAAACGCCCGCCAAGAACTCAACAGCCAAGACAACAAAGACCGCGCCAACCGAGTCCGCAACAACCAAGTCCGCGGCCACCAAGAGGAAGCCCGTTGCTGCGACCAGCAAGAAGCGTCGGCCCATCTCTCCGCGTGTTCGGCGGGCGCGGCAAGCCTTTGTTGCCTCCGCCAGTCTTCGCCCCATGGCGCAGCAGTTGTTGCAGGACCGCACGCCCACCGCCTATGCCGGAGTCGAAGCCTACGCGCGCCGCCATGCGAAAGAAGATGCCGGAGCGCTGGCCTGGCTAGTCGTCGGCTACGCTCGCACACTCGATCACGACTACGCGAAAGCGATCGACCCGTTCAACCGGGCCAAGGCCGGAGCCAGCGAACTGGGAGACTACGTCGCCTACTACCTCGGCGACTCCTACCTGAAAACCGGTCACAATGCCGAGGCGCTTTCCACGCTCGCCGATTTCAGCAAAAACTTTCCCGACTCGCTTCTGAACCGCGATGCCCACCTCGTCTATGCCAACGCGCTGCTCGAAGAAGGCCGCGCCGCCGAGGCAGCGGCTCTGCTTGAAAAAGATCGTGCCCCCGTGCGCAGCGATATCGAACTCGCCATCGGTCGCGCCTACGAGGCAGCCGGCGAAAATCAGAAGGCGGCGAGCGCCTTCCGCAATCTCTACTTCAACCTTCCCAATAGTTTCGAAGCGGAAATCGCGGGAACGGAATTGCACAAGCTCGGAATCTCGGGCTCTGTCGCCGAACGCCGCACGCGAGCCGAGCTTTTGCTCAAAGCCAAGCACTATAGCGAAGCCGCCCATGATTACCGCGAGTTGCTGAATAATAATGAAGACCAGGTCCCTCCGGCCGAGCGTCCGGCGTTGGAATTGGCGTTGGCGGGCGCGCTCGAAAAAAGTGGCAGCAGTCACGATGCCCGCAAAATCCTGACATCAATGGGAGCGCAGACCGGCGACGCCGAGGCCGAGCGCCTTTATCTGCTGAGCGAGACGGCGCGCTCCACCAGTGATGAAGAGGCCGTACTCCAGACCCTCAACGAACTGCGGCAATTTGGACCGGCAAGCCCCTGGCTGGAACAAGCGCTCTTTTCAGCCGGCAACATGTACCTGCTCAAGCGCGACTACGACCACGCCATCGACTACTTCCGCGAGTTGCAGCAGCGCTTTCCCAACGGCACGCGCGCCCCCTACGCCCACTGGAAGGCGGCATGGCTGGCCTTCCGGGAAGGACGAACCGCCGAGGCCCGGCAAGGTTTCGAAAATCAAATCGCGCTCTATCCCGACTCCGCGGAGATTCCGGCCGCGCTATACTGGCGCGCCCGCATTGCTGAAGAAGAGAACAATCCGGCGATGGCGCGGGCGTTCTATCAGAAGCTCTCTGATCGTTTCCGCAACTACTACTACGCCGAATTTGGCCGTCAGCGTTTGCAAGCCCTGCATAGCACCGACGTGGCCCCACAAGACGCCCCGCACTACGCACTCCTCGACCACGTTGCGCCGCTGCCGGCCGCGGGAAAAATCACCGCCTCCGATCCTCCCGACGACAACCTGCGCGTGGCGCGAGCGCGACTGCTTTCAAACGGAGGCCTCGCCGATATGGCAGTGCGCGAGTTGCAAGCCGCCGCCAGCCAGCTTGATGGAGCCTGGGCGCCGCCGGAGATGGCGCGCGTGTATCAGGACCTCGGGCGTTACGACCGCGGCATTGAGATCATGAAGCGCTCGACGCCCAACTATTTCGCCGTCGACCTTCCCGATCTACCGCGTCCCTACTGGGAAGCGCTTTTCCCCAAAGCCTATTGGCCCGACCTGCGCAAATATTCGGAACTCAACGGCCTCGATCCCTATCTGGTCGCATCGCTCATCCGGCAGGAGTCCGAATTCAACGCCGCCGCCATCTCTCGCGCCAACGCCGTAGGCCTGATGCAGCTTCTCCCGAAGACCGGCAAAACCGTAGCCAGGCAAGTCAAGCTCAAGGGATACAGCGCGCCGCAACTCTACACGCCCGCGGTGAACCTGGAACTCGGCACGCGCTATTTCAAAGAGATGGTCGACAAGTACAACGGACAGTTCGAATACGCGCTCGCCGCCTACAATGCCGGTACCGACCGCGTGGGCGACTGGCTGGGACAGGGCCACTACCGCGATGCGCAGGAGTTCGTAGAATCCATCCCCTTCACCGAAACCCGCGAATACGTGCAGGCAATTCTGCGCAATGCCAATGTTTACCGGCAGCTGTACGGAACGCCGTAGAAGACCGGGCGATCGACTTTCACTTCCACTCCCGTTTCCAATTCCCGGGCTTGACAAGAGAAGTTACAGTATTTTTACAATTCGGAGACAACTTTGCCGAGAGGACTGGCTATAAGTCGTTCGACGAGCGGACCGGTGCGACTTTCCGACCGGCTGCCAAAAATGTTGCGAGGATATTCCCATGAAACGAAATTACTCCGCCAGTGCTCTCGGTCTCGTTGCCACGCTGTTTCTGGCCATGGCAACCCAGGCACTCGGACAGCAACCCACTCAACTTTATGCTTTTGAATGCAGTCCCTCAGGTTGCCCTGACGGGCAGAATCCAGGGACACTACTCCAGGCGTCGGACGGAAACTTCTATGGCATCGCCCAGGGCGACGGTGGCCCCTCCGGGGAGGGAACCATCTTCAGGCTCACATCCAAGGGACACTTCAAGCTGCTCTATACCTTTCTCGGCGAGGAGGGTCCGGGACCGGCGTTGGTCGAAGCCAGGGACGGAAATCTTTGGGGTGTCAACGCGGCTTACATGGGATCGGTGTACAAGGTCTCCAAGAATGGCTCCGGCTTTAAGACCGTCTACACCTTTCCGGAAATTGAGTTGAGTGCGACCCTCACCGTCGGAAAAGACGGCAACCTGTACGGTTCCACGGCGTTGGGGGGAACCGGGACGGCCTGCGGGTCCTTGGGCTGCGGCACTATCTTCACGATCGACGTTGCGACGGGCGTTCTTACGACGCTGTACTCGCTGAATGGGACGAGCGACGGCTCGAATCCCTCCGGTCTGATCCAGGCCTCGGATGGAAACTTCTACGGCACGACTCGGAATAACGTGTTTCGCGTCACTCCAACCGGCACATTCACGGTGGTCAGCTATCTGCCCGCGGGTGACAACGCATTTGGTGGCGTGATTCAAGCCTCCAACGGAAGCCTCTACGGAATGCTGAATGACGCTTCGGCGTTGCCGCAGTTGTTCCAGGTGGCTCTCGATGGAAGCGATTTTGTTGCGTTTCCTGCGCTCTCCAGCCTGCCGCACATAGAATTGCTCTCCACGCTGCTGCAAGCGAGCGACGGGAATCTCCGGCTGACCACCTTTCCGACCGCCGGAAGCGGCGCCATTGTGAGCCTTTCGCCCAGCACTGGCTCGATCGTCCAGAACATCGCATTCGCCACCTATGCGACTCCCCTCATTCAAGCCAAAAACGGCAACCTGTACGGCACCGCTTCGGGTGGTAAAGTCCGCGAGGGTACCGCTGGCGGCCAAGTCTTCAGCCTCAAGACCCAATAGGTTGTCTGTGTACAAGCCGATGCGCGAGGCGGGTTGCCGGCTCCCACAACATAACCCTCGCGCGTTACTCCGGACGATTCGCTTGTACTATAGATGCAAGACCATACCGTGAGCCGGGATTGCGGTCTCGGTCCGGATCATTCTTCTCGCAAACCAGGGCAGGCGTCCCCAACCGCCGATTACGCAGGAGGCAACATGGCTCAAAATCATTACACCACCAAAACCAAGCGGCGCCCAAAAAACAGCAAACGCAAAGATCCCACCGCAGCTACCATGGCAGCCCTGCGCGAACGCGAAGCGGCGGCAAAAAAATAACGATCCGTATTTAGCCGGCGCGAATAAGACCTTGCGCTTGTTTTTGGGTGGCGCAGCGCTTCAGCGCTGCGGTAACTGCGTTAATTTGAAAGCGGCTTTAGCCGCTGAGGTAACGCTTTCTGCTTGGGAACTAGTTTTTCCGCAGCCTGCTACGCTGATTGCTGGCTGGGCGATTTGGCAAACACGATCTCAAACACCAGCAACCCCGCTCCCACCACAATGGCGCTATCGGCGACATTGAAAGCCGGCCACTGGTGGGGCCCTATATAGAAGAGCAGAAAATCCACCACGCGCCGGCTGACTAGCCGGTCCCACAAATTGCCGATCGCACCGCCCAGAATCAACGACAGCCCGATTCCCGTCGAGGTCAGGCTATGGCTGTTCTTCCAGAGCAGCGCCGAGACAATCAGCAGCGCAACGATGGAAAACCCAATCAGCAAGCCGGTTTTCCATTCCGCGGGAGAATCCGCAAAAATACCAAAAGCCGCGCCCGGGTTTTCGGCGTGGATGATGCGAAAAAATCCAGGAATGACCGTAATACTGCCATGCAGGGAAAGGCGATGCGCGATCGCAATCTTAGTGACTCGATCAAGCGCGATGATTAACAACGCGATCAGAAAATGATATTTGCGCATGTCTAAGAGGTCGTCGCTTTTAAGAGTTTGTCATCCCGAACGAAGTGAGGGATCTGCATCTTGCGGCGAACTGCAGATCCCTCACTTCGTTCGGGATGACAATTGATAAGAGGTATCAGCAACCTGCCGCTTTCTGAATTTCACCACAAGCTCTAGGGTATAGCTTATCGCGTTTAAGGGAGTAGCGGTCACGCGCCGTCAATTTCTTTGAGCACAGCGCTGCAGCGCTCGCACACCGTAGGATAATTCTTGTCCTCACCCACGCGCGTCGAATAGTTCCAGCAGCGATCGCATTTTTGGCCATCGGCCTTCTTGACCTCAACCCGCAGACCGCTCGCGCCGTTTCCCGAGCCCTCAGTCAAGCTCACAGCCGACACGATGAAGAGGTAGCGCAGTTGTCCCTCGTGGCGCTTCAGAACCGAGTACAGCGGATCCGGTGCCGTGATCAGCACCTGGGCTTCGAGGCCCGTCCCAATCAACTTGTTGTTGCGGGCCTCTTCGAGCGCCTTCAGCACCTCGTCCCGAACGCTGCGCAGCGTGGCCCAATTCTCATCGAAGTTGGACTTCTCACCGGACTTAAAGTCACCCTCCGCCACGATCTCGCCCGGCGAAGGGAAGTGCGCCAGATGCACGCTCTCTTCGCGGCCCGCGATCTTCGGCAGGTATCCCCAGATTTCCTCGCAGGTGAAACTCATGATGGGCGCGAGCAAACGCACCAGCGCCTCGCCAATCTTCCAGATCGCTGTCTGTGCGCTACGCCGGCCCTGCGACTTTGGCGCAGAAATGTAGAGCCGATCTTTGAGCACGTCGAAATAAAAGGCGCTCAAGTCGACAATGCAGAAATGGTTGACACGGTGGTAGATCTTGTGGAAAGCAAACTCGTCGTAACCGTTGCGCACATCGGCCGCAAAAGCGCACGTCTGCCGCAGCATGTACTGGTCGAGTTCCTCCATCTGTTCGAACGGCACCGCGTGTTCCACCGGATCGAAGTCGTACAGATTGCTCAAAATGTAGCGAAACGTGTTGCGGATCTTTTTGTAGTTTTCGCCCACGCGCTGCATCAGCGCTTCGGATCCAACCACATCTTCGCGGAAGTCAACTGATGCAGTCCAGAAGCGCACGATCTCTCCGCCAAGGCGGTTCGCGATGTCCACCGGATCGACATCGTTGCCGCGCGACTTCGACATCGCCTGGCCCTTGTCGTCAAGCGTCCAGCCGGGCGTGACGACGCCGCGATACGGAGGCGTGCCGCGCACACCCATGGCGCAGAGCAGCGACGACTGGAACCATCCGCGATACTGGTCGCCGCCTTCAAGGTAGAGATCGGAAGGCCACGGATAACGATAGTCGGGTTCGTCCGCAATCAGCGCAAGATAGCTGGCTCCCGATTCGAGCCAGACGTCGAAGATGTCAGTTTCCTTTTCAAAGTTTGTCCCGCCGCAATGTGGACACTTTGTTCCCGCCGGCACAATCTTCTCGGGCTCGGAGGTGAACCAGGCATCGGCGCCCGAGCGCGCAAACAACTCGACCACCTTGCGATTGATGGCGTGGTCGTTCAAAGGTTTGCCGCAACCTTCGCACAGAAAAACAGCAATCGGTACGCCCCAAACGCGTTGCCGCGAGATGCACCAGTCGGGGCGGGTTTGAATCATGTTGGAGAGACGCTCTTCGCCCCATGCTGGATCCCATTTCACGTTCTTGATTTCGCTGAGCGTGCGGGTGCGCAGCGTATCGTCTTTTCCCTGGCCGCCCGGCATGGGCGTTTCCATCGAAATAAACCATTGTTCGGTGGCGCGGAAGATTACGGGGTTATGGCAGCGCCAGCAGTGGGGATACGAGTGCTCGTTTTTTTCCGTGTGCAGCAGCGCGCCACGGCTTTTGACCAGGTCGATGATGGGTTGATTGGCATCCCACACGCGCTTGCCGGTGTATTCGGGCAGGCCATTGCGAAGAATGCCTTTCTCGTCGACGTTGCTGGTGGCATCGAGACCGTACTTAACTCCGGTGATGAAGTCTTCAGCGCCGTGTGAGGGCGCGGTGTGGACTACGCCGGTGCCGGTGTCCATGGTGACGTAGTCGGCCAGTACGCCTAGAACTTTGCGGTCGAGAAATGGGTGCTGGAAATTGAGGCGTTCGAGTTTGCGTCCGGGGAAGTGGGCTAGTTCGCTCGGGTTCGCAAGACCGCATTTCGCGGCGGCGTCTTTCGCGAGCTTGGAAGCGACGATATAGACCTCGCCGCCGGATTCGAGAGCTACATATTCTTCGTCGGGATGGAAAGCAACGGCCATAGACGCCGGCAGCGTCCAGGGAGTCGTGGTCCAAATGATGGTGTTGAGCTTCTTGCCGGCAAGCGCGGGATCAATCCTAGCCGGATCGTCGAGCAGCCCGTACTTTACCCAAACCGTCGAACTGGTGTGATTTTCGTATTCGACTTCGGCCTCGGCCAGCGCGGTCTCGTCGTGCATGCACCAGTAGACGGCGCGCAGCCCCTTATATACGAACCCATTCTCATAAAACGAAAAAAAAGTTTGCAGCACCGTCGACTCATACTGCGGATTCATCGTGGCGTACGGTTTGTCGAAGCGGCCGAAGACTCCGATGCGCTTGAATTGCTGCCGCTGCAGGTCGAGGAATTTCTGCGCATACTTGCGGCATGCGGCACGAACGTCGAGAGGGTGCATCTCCAGCTTCTTACCGCCAAGTTCCTTGTCGACTTTGATTTCGATGGGCAGGCCGTGGCAGTCCCAGCCGGGAACGTAGGGGGCATCAAAGCCGGACATGGTTTTCGACTTGACGATGAAATCCTTGAGGCACTTATTCATCGCTGTGCCCAGGTGGATCGGTCCGCTGGTGTAGGGCGGGCCATCGTGCAGGATATATTTTTGCTGCCCCTTGCGGGCCTGGCGGATCCGCTCGTAGAGCCCCATCTGCTCCCAGCGCTCCAGCATTTTAGGTTCGTTCTGGGGCAGTCCGGCCTTCATGGGAAAGCCGGTTTTGGGTAAATTGATGGTGGATTTCAGATCCATCGGCACTGGAAGTGTTCTCCCAACTGATTGAATCTTTTCATTATATAGGGAGTACGAAAGTATATGTCTCTGGTGGCGCCCGACTTCGCGGGAATGCAAAAAGTACTGTTTCCCACCCCGAAAAAGCGTGTACAATTTTTACTAGATCGAAGCCTGCGCGCATCTTACTGACTGACCGTGGAGTGGGCAGGCTCGTCCGTTTAGGCCAGCAATTTTGCTTACAAACTTTGACGGGCGCTGAGGCATCTAAGTCAGCGGCACCCGTATCGGCAATTTTAGACCTACTGCTCGGGAAAATATGCCAGCATCTGAAACATCGCAGAATTCGCCAGGACCAGGATTAGGACCGGAGCCGGAGTTGCATCTCCTGCTCACCAATCAGACTCTGGACGAGCCTCTGTGGAAATCCCTGTTCCGCAATGTTGACGACTTCTTTTTCCCCAAGAAACTCCCGCCGCTGGTCCTCACCTCGAAGCCCGTCCCGGTGCGTGACATTTGGGGCTTCTACAACAACAAGGGACGCGGTGCCGCGGGATCGACGATTCTCCACGTGTTGGCCATCGCTATCATTATTGGCGCCACCTATCTGGGAAAGAAGATGGTGGATGTCGTCAAACCGAAAGAGACCGTGGAGCTGATTGCGCCCGATGAAATTCCCGCTCTGCCGGCTTCAAAAAAGTTGAGCGGCGGAGGCGGTGGCGGCGGCGATCGCGACAAACTGCAAGCCTCGCCAGGCCGTTTACCCAAACAATCCCTGCAACAGATTACTCCGCCGGCGGCAGTGATTCGGAACCCGGATCCGAAGCTGGCCGTCGACCCGACCATCGTGGTTCCTCCCGAGATCAAGCTGCAACAACCGAACGTGCCCGATCTTGGGAATCCGATGTCGCATCTGCCGTCCATCGCCTCTAACGGAATGGGTTCGGGCGGCGGCATTGGAGACTCCGGCTACGGTGGTGGAGTTGGCAACGGCCAAGGCCCTGGCTATGGCCCGGGTCACGGCGGAGGCACAGGCGGCGGGGCGTACCGGGTTGGCGGTGGTGTTTCTGGCCCAAAACCGATTTATGCGCCCGACCCTGAATACTCGGAGGAAGCGCGCAAGGCCAAGTTTCAAGGCGTTTGCGTGCTCTGGCTCGTGGTCGGTCCGGATGGCAAGGCACGGGACATCCGCGTATTTCGCACTCTAGGATTGGGCTTGGACGAAAAAGCCATCGAAGCCGTGAAAACCTGGCGCTTCGAGCCGGGCATGAAAGATGGTAAGCCCGTAGCCACGCAGATCAACGTAGAAGTGACATTCCGCCTGTACTGAGGCGCAGCAAAAAGTGGCGAAGCAAAAGTTTAGGAGCCCAGAAAGCGGCCGCGCAAGCGGCCGTTTTTGTTTGAGCTCGCGTAGGGGCTGGTCCGGGGTCCCCATCACGCGCGGTTTTCGCGTGATGGGGTGGAGGTGCCATCACCTGCCCAGCCGGGCGCAGCCCGGCAGCTACTCGCTTTCTTCTCTGACTTGTCATCCTGAATTCTGACTTGTCATCCTGACTCTGGTTTGTCATCCTGAGCGAAGCGAAGGACCTGCTTCATGCGCCGAACTGCAGGTCATTCGCTTCGCGAAGGACGACTATTTATGAAAAGTTACGCGTGGCCTATTCTTTCAAATCCACATGGACCACATCTTCCACCGGAAGCCCAAGAAACCGCGTTCCCATCCTTCTGAATTTCTCCGCTGAATCCGTCGCGAAGAACTTGAGCGAAGGAAAAGTAATGACTCTTCGCGCGCCGGCGTCCGAAGACGGGAACTGCTCCGGCCTCAATCCCCGCCCCAGTTGCCGCGCTACGTCCTCAGCCGTCGACTCCGCCGAATCCACAATCGCGATGTGCTCCGGCGCCAGTCGCCGCAGCAGCGGCTTGATTAAGGGATAGTGCGTACAGCCCAGCACCAGCACGTCGGCATCCCGTGCGTCATCGGAAAAAGCTTCCGACAAATAAATCTTCGCCACCTGCTCGGTCACAGGATGCTCCACCCACCCCTCTTCGACGAGCGGCACAAACAGCGGACAAGCTTTCTCCCGCACCGCGACGTTTCGAGCTTCGAGCGCGCGCCGGTAGGCATGGCTGCTGATGGTCGCCTCCGTGCCGATGACAACCACCTTCTGTTTACGCGTAGCCGCCGCCGCCGCGTCCGCCCCCGGTTCGACGACACCAATGACCGGCACGCTAGCCGCCGCTTTGATCTGATCAAGCGCCAACGCGGTAGCCGTATTGCAGGCGATCACCAGCAGTTCCGCTCCCTGATCCTGCAAATAGCGCACCGCTCCAACCGCGTAATGCGCTACCGTAGCCGCTGATTTCGATCCATAAGGAAGCCGTGCCGTATCGCCGAAGTAGAGATAGTCGGCGTCGGGAATACGCGCCGCCAGAGCGCCGAGAACCGTCAGTCCGCCGACGCCCGAGTCAAACACGCCGATCGTCGGCTTCCACGACGGGGACACGCTATGCCAGTCCGAGCCGTTCCAGTTTCGAACGTTTAAGCGTCAAATTGGGGATCGTGATGTGTTCCTTTGTGGGAAAGTCCTTGATGGCCTGCTCCACGCTTTTTCGATCGATTCCTATGTCTTTCGCGAGAAAGTCTCTTAAACGTTCTACTCCCCAAACCGGGACTTCCCGAGCAACGCCTCCGCCAGGCACAGGAATATAGATGACCAAAAACTTTTCCTCAGCACTCCCCGCGGACTTGACACTATAAATGTCGATTGATCCCGTGTACAGATAGGCGTCCTCTACAAAGTCTCCAGCAATCCGCTCATTTACCACCCTGAATGCCTCTTGGGGCGCAGCTTTACTTTCTTTCTCCAGGAATTTCAGCACCTTGTCGCTGGGGCTTCGCAGAAAGATCCTGCGGAGTGGTAAATCGTCAAGAATCCCCTCCTTCTGCAACGCCCTGTTCACTTCACCGTAAGCTGCGCGTGGCCCCTTGGAGTCGACGAGGGGGGTCGCGATCATAAACTGCCATTCCTGCAATTGTGGGATAAACGCCCAAAGGTATACCGTCACCGGTATAGATGCTCTAGTAAGCGCAGCGACAATTCGTCGGCCTACATCGATATCGTGGCTCACCAGCGCTGCCGTAGCCATTGCATTACTCCATCCCTTCCGGCGACTGCCCTATAAAGATCCCTTGCATTCAGGCCTTTCGTCAAATACCTGCTTTCGTTTTTCCAATCCTTGATCACAGCCCAGTTCTTGTTGAGTGAGCTGTTCTTGGTCGTCTCCGTATCCAGCGCACCCTGAAGTCCTGCTAACTTTATTAGTTTAGCCAAATCGTGAGAGTAAATGTCTCTCACGGTGTTTTGGGGCGGCGGGAAGTCGTGCCTCCTGGTGTTCCTGGCGATGCAAGCCTTCACAGCACATTCGACCGCGAGTCCTGTCAGGTAGTATGCTCCCTCAACGTTTCCACGTTGCATTAGGACGCGGGCGTCCTTCAGTCTCATTCTCGCGAGTTGCTGAAATTCCCGTCGCGTTTCCGCCATAGGTTCCCGCTAAAGGCCGTCAAGAAGTAGTTTAGCGCAACGGGCACAGGCTAAAACAGCTTACTAACCGTCGCCACTTTTTCGCCGACATCAGCAAACGAAAACGCAATCGACACATTCGAATATTCTTTCCCGCCGATCTCCACATAGGGATAAACCAAATAGTTCAACGGCGGACCATCCTGCGCCGGGACGAGTTTCAGATCGCGTCCCTCGGTGAACTGCACGCGATTGACATCGTGCGCGCCGAAAAAATAATCGTGCTTCTCCGGGTGCTTCCAGGCCTCCGAAATATCCACTGGAACCCAGCCCGTCGAGTCGAGATAGAATTCCGCCCAGCAGTGGTATCCGGGAATTTCGGCAGAGTGTTTATCGGCCGGGATGGGGAAGCCGATCTGGAAGCGTGCCGGAATCTTCTCGGCCCGCGCCATGGCAATGAAGACCGAGTGAAAATCGGTGCAGTTGCCATGCTTGGAATCGCAGGCCCAGAGCGTATCGCCGTGTCCCCAGCCTTCGCCGGTCTTGTCGTACTTCATGGTGCGAAAAACGTATTCGTAGATGTCTTTGGCTTTTTCGAGCGGCGTGTTCGCGCCCTTGGTTTCCTGCGCGGCCAATTGCGCCGGAATTCCGGTCACCGGCACCAACCGGTCTGGCTCAAGAAATCGCGCTAATTCCACCCGGGGAGGTTTTGCCGGCGGCGCTCCTGTGACTGGTTTTCCATTGACCAATACCACGTGCTCTTTCCGCTCCACGTCGTAGTCCACGGAGAACTTGTACTCGGCCTTGTCCGCGCTCGCAGTCTCAGCGTACAGAACCTCGTTCCCATATTCGGGCTGGTGAACCTGCTTCAACCGCAAGTCGCCGCTTTTGGAAGTAACCTTCACCTGCTGGAAGACGTCAGCGTGGGCCAGCGGAATCCAAACGCGTACGCGCTGCCCGGGGCTCACATTTTTCACGGTGAAGGCATAGTGAAAGTTGAAGTGGCGCTCATTCTGCGCCAAAGCAGGTTGCTGCGCCAAAGCAGGTTGGGATATAGCAGCGAGTGACGACAACACCAGGAACGAGGCAAGCACAGACCGAGGCAACATAGAAGCATCCTTTCGACGACTTTGCATCGACGACTTCGCAGTCTGCCCGTTGCCGAGCGCTCTGTCAAATCGCCATCGACTGCTATCGATGGATGGAGCGCCAGGCGTCCACGCCCGGCCACCCGACCGCAAACAGCGAGACGCTCGTGCGCATTTTCATCGCGGGGCCACGCGGAGAGTTGCCTCACCCAACCGCCGCCCGTTATCCTTCTGGCCATGCCGAGCACTCTGGTTGAATGCGTACCTAATTTTTCCGAAGGCCGCGACCCGGCCAAAGTCGACGCCATAATTGAAGCCATGAAGATTCCCGGTGTCTATCTGCTCGACCGCGAGATGGATTCCGATCACAACCGCTGCGTGATTACCCTCGTGGGCGAGCGCGATGCCATTCAGGAAGCCGCCATTCGCGGGGTAGGGAAGGCTGCCGAAGTGATCGATCTCACCAAGCATCAGGGCGCGCATCCGCGCATGGGTGCTGCCGATGTCGTGCCCTTTATCCCAATTGACGGCGTCACCCTCGAAGACTGTGTCGCCATGGCGCGCCACGTTGGAGCCGAAATTGCCAAGCGTTTCCAAATCCCGGTTTATCTTTATGAAGCCGCGGCGGCCACTCCCGAACGCCAGAACCTGGAGAATATTCGCCGCGGTCAGTTCGAGGGCATACGTGCCGACATTGCGACGAATCCCGCGCGCAAGCCTGATTTTGGCGAGCCTCGCGTGCATCCCACGGCCGGAGCCACAGTCGTAGGCGCGCGCAAGTTTCTGATTGCCTACAACGTCTTCCTGAATACTCCCGACGTCGACATCGCCAAGAAAATCGCGAAAGCCGTGCGTTTTTCGAGCGGCGGCCTGCGCTTCGTTAAGGGAGCCGGATTTCTGGTGCGCGGCCTGGCCCAGGTTTCCATGAACCTGACCGACTTCGAACAGACTCCCATCCACCGCGTCTTCGAATACGTGAAGCGCGAGGCCGCGCGCTACGGTGTCATTCCAGTCTCCAGCGAGATCGTGGGCCTGATTCCGAAAAAAGCGCTGGAG
>JBEKED010000012.1:0-25039 GCA_050014035.1 Terriglobales bacterium | reverse complement strand
GCCTCCTGCTTTTGTGTCATTTGCAAGGCGGCTTTTATGAGGACTTCCGGTGGCGGAGCTACAGGCTTCATTCGCAATTTCTCAAGACAGCATTTCTTAAATTTCTTCCCACTACCACAGGGGCACCGTTCGTTTCTTCCAGTCATGTTTTTGCTCGCTAGAGGGACCTGAGCGATGCCTTACGAATCATATCCCGGCCCGCCGCCCAATCCGCATTCTTTCCACAGCTTCTCCGAATTCCATGTCACCTTGATCGGCAGCGGGAATCCGATCTGACGCGCGAGCATGCACACCTTCTCATGGCGGTGGTCTTCGTAGGTCGGGGTAGAGTTTTTCAAGAAACACATTGGCTTGTGGCTCAGTGGAAGTCAAAATCCCCACCCTAGCATCGCAAAAAACGCGACGTTAGAGTGGGGCACCCGGTGCGTTTGCAAGGTAGCGGTCTAAGGCATCTTTCCAATCGGGGAGGTGGATGTTGTAGGCGTGCAGGCTGTCGGGCGAGAGAACCGAGTAGGCGGGACGCTGCGCTGGGCGTTGGAATTCGGCGGTGGTTACCGGTTTGACTTTTGTGGGTAGGCCGGAGGCGCGCACTATTTCGGTGGCGAACTCGTACCAGGTGCAGTTGGCGGAGTTGGTGACGTGCACGATGCCGCGGGCGTCGGCGCGGCAGAGTTCGACTAGCGCGGAGGCGAGATCGCGCGTGAAAGTTGGGCTGCCGCGCTGGTCGTCTACTACGGAGATCTCGGGACGGTTGGAGGCCAGCTTCAGAATGGTTGCGGGAAAACACTTGCCTCCGTGGCCGAAGAGCCATGAGGTGCGGGCTATGCATACTTCCGGCAGGATCTCGAGCAGACGTTCTTCGGCGCGGGCTTTGGTCTCGCCATAAGCGCTCGTCGGATTTCTTGGATCGGCGACTTCGTAGGGCGCGCGTTTGGCGCCGTCGAAAACGTAATCGGTGCTCAGGAAGAGCAAACGCGAAGCGGCATCGCGGGCAGCCTCGGCAACATGGATGGCGCCTTCGCAATTGACGGCGAAGGCCAGGTCGCGATTGGACTCGCAGCCGTCGACATTGGTGTAGGCGGCGGCGAGAAGAATCCAGTCGGGACGGGAATCGTGAATTACGTCGCGAATGCGCGCGCGGTCGCGCAGGTCGGCGTCTTTCGAGGATAGGGCGGTGAGTTGCTCACCGGTCAGTTGCTGAACCAGATCGCGACCGAGTAAGCCCGAGGCTCCGAATAGAGTGACGCGCATGGGGGCATTGTAACGGGAGTCTGGGTCGACAGACGCGCCAGCTAAAAGCAAGATCGAGTGCAGGATCCCCAGATGGACGCTTCCCGCTACTTCGTCTCGGTCGGGCGCGGGGTTCGCACACGCCTTAGGGCGCGGAGGATCAGCGACCCGCTGATTCCGAAACAGAGCACGGCGGCGAAGGCGACGATATCGAGCGCGCGGGGCGTCATGCGGAGATTATCCGCGAACAAGGAAATCATGGCGCAAAGAATGCCGAGGGCATTGAGCCACAAGGGCGAATGGATACTCGGAAGCTCGCGGCGAAAGCGAACCTGAAGCAAGAGTGCGGCGAGGCCGATGGCGGCCACCGTTACCAGAGCCACGGGACTGAGGAAGGCAGCCGGGCCGGTATAGATGACGACCAGCGCCAGGGCCAGAAGGAGCAGGCCGGAGGCGATGACGGTCCAGCGGCGCGCGACGTCAGACGGATCTTGGGCCGGCGATTGGGCCGGCAGTTGGGAAGGGGACTCGGAGCTTGTCACCGAGCTGTCTCCTCGCCATTGTGCATGCTGCCATTGTATCCGGCGGGCGTTGTTTTCGTGCTCAGGCGTTGCCGCTGGGCATCCATTCGGCGGGCCGATTTTCGCCGTGCGACATGGCGTAGAGGACCAGTTCGACCCGGCTGGAAATCCCCACCTTGTCGAAGATGCGGAGCAGGTATTTTTTGATGGTGTGTTCGCTGAGGCCGAGTTCGCCGGCGACTCCGCGGTTGGTCAAGCCGTCGGCGACGAGGGCGACGACCTGTTCCTCGCGAGGCGTCAACAACAATCTTCCCTTGGAGTTGACGACGCGCAGGGTGGGCACCTCGGAGAGCGCGTCGAGCACGTAGTTCATCTGCTGATTGTTGATCCAGATTTCTCCGCGAAAAACGCACTGGATACATTTGCACAGCATGGAGAAAGGATTGTGGGAGAAGAGGAAAATGCCCTTCGCGCCGGCGCGCAAGGCACTCACCACTAGTTCGCGGTCATCGTTCTCCGAGAGCAGGACGGGCGCGATCTTCGGGTAGGAAACGCGCAACCAGCGCAGGAGGCTCAAATCGGGCAAGTGGTTGCCCGCAATGAGGACCACGTCGGCGTGACGGGATTGCAGGTAGTCGTGGAGAGCAGACGTTTCCAGGGCGACTGCGGAAACCTGAAATTCGCGGCGGACCTTGAGGGCCCGGGCGAGGAGTTGAGATTGAATGGGACCGGAATCGGCGATCAGAACCTCTACGGTTTGGGCTGCGATGGCCGGGGCATCGGGGACAAGGTTGGTGGAGCGCATGTTTTTCACAGTCTCATCATGCCCCAAAGCGGATGGACCGGATGTAGGCCCCGTCACACGCAGTTTGTGACGAATCGGGAGGTGAACGTCTACCTTCGAGGGTCTTCCAATGTGCACAATTTTCGTAGCAGGGACCTACTATGCGAGGGTCGTCCGAAAGCGAGAAGCCAAGCCTGGCCGCCCATCTGAAGATTTCATCGCTTTTTTCCGGCTGGAAAGTGCCGGGTACCGCGGTGGACAGTACTTTCCAAGTCTTGTTGCGTTGCGCAGGGGGGAATACCTTCTTGCCAACAGCTCAAACGTCCGAGCTGCTTTTATTCGCCGCTCTGAGCAGCGGCGAGAGTACGGAGATGAATGTATTTACTAGATGCGTCGTTGCTGGAGCTGTGGGCATGCTCATGCTGCAGCTAGCCCTGGTTGCCTCCGCGCAGGAAACTGTGCCGTCGCCGGCTTCGGCCTCTGGATTCTCTGCTCCGACCGCCGGCAACATGGCGGTGCCGGAGAGCTCGCAGAGCCAGGACCGGTCCGACACGAACGTTTCCGGCAACGGAACGACCACACAACCCGGAAAAGCGGGCGGCAAGGGAGATCCTGCATTCGGAGGGGAACGCCACCCGCTTTATCGGCTAACGAAATCGGACAGCGTGGAGGTGAATTTCACGTTTTCTCCTGACTTCAATCAGACGTTGACGATCCAACCCGACGGCTTTGTAGCCCTGAAAGGCGCGGGTACGTTGTTCGTGGAGGGACTCACCATCATCCAGATGCAGCAGGCGGTGGCCAACGCTTACCACGGCTTTCTGCACGACCCGGAAGTAACCATAACCCTCAAGGAATTTGACAAACCTTACTTTCTCGCTTCGGGCGAGGTGGCCCGGCCGGGAAAGTACGAGTTGAGAGGAGATGTAACCGTTAATGAGGCGGTGGCGATTGCTGGCGGCTTCACGCAGCAGGCGCGCCATTCGCAGGTGGTCGTGTTTCGACGCATTTCCGCATCCACAGCCGAATCGCACGTGATCGACCTTAAGAAGATGCTGAATTCCCGCGATCTTCACGAGGACCTTCACTTGCAGGCGGGAGATTTTATTTTTGTACCGCAGAGCAGGATTTCAAAGATCCGCAAGTATGTGCCCACCAATGCCCTGAGCTGGTATATGAACCCACTGCAGTTTTAGCAGAGAGAGAAGGAGTAGCAGCGTTTTCCATTGTGTCTCCAAAATCTGGCCCATTCCCTAAGATCTCGCCGGGTCTGATCGATCGCTGTATGACCCATGTCCACCGAACTGATGCCCTCGCGCACCACGGTTTCCCCGACTCCCCGCGAACTGGCGGCGACGCTGTTCCGGCGTCCGCGGCTGGTGGGCGCTTGTTTTGCGTTTTTGCTGTTGGCGACCATGCTCTTCGTGGTCTTTTCCGCGCGCTACGAATCGCACTTCATGGTTCTGCTGCGGCGGGGACGCTATGACCCCGTCGTTTCTTCGCAGCCGGCCAGTCCGATGGATTTCACGCGGCCCGACATTACCGAGGAAGAGCTGAATTCCGAAGTCGAACTGCTGCGCGACGAAGATCTGCTGAAGCAAGTTGTGAAGCTGGCGGGAATTGTTCCTGCGAGCACGCCGGATGCGGAGCGCCCATCGGAAATCGAACATGCGGTGCACAAACTGTCGCGGCGCCTGGACGTCGAAGCGCTGAAAAAGTCGAACCTGATCCAGGTCAGCTATAAGGACACCAGCCCGGAGCGAGCCGCCCGCATCCTCGCGGCGCTTTCTACCCTTTACACGCAGCGGCACACGCATCTGCAACGGCCGCCGGGAGAAATTCAGTTCTTCGACCAGCAAACTGCGGCTTACGAAAAAAGATTGCATGAATCGGAAAGCGAGCTGGTGAACTTTACTCGTGCTCGGGGAGTGGCTTCGGCGGCGCTGGAACGGGACATCGCGCTGCAGAAATTAGGGGAAGCGGACGCGGCTTACCGGCAGACCGATCAGGACCGGGTGGAGACGGAACATCGAATTCGGGCGTTGAGCGAACAGATCAAGTTGTTTCCTTTGCGGTCGGTCACGCTCAAGCGCTGGGCCGATAATCCGGAAGTTCTGGAAAAGATGAAAACGCACCTGCTGGAACTGCAGCTCAAGCGCACCGAACTGCTCACGCGCTTTGAGCCGTCGTACCGACTGGTGCAGGAGGTAGAAAAGGAAATCACGGACACGCGAGCTTCGATTGGCGCTGAAGCGTTGACTCCGGTGCGCGACGAAACCACGGATAAGGATCCGAACTACGAATGGGCGCACATGGAGATGGAGAAGGCGCAGGTGGAGGAGGATGGATTGCGGGCACGGCAGTCCGACGCGGCGGTGCAGGTGGCGAGTCTGCGCAAGATGACGCAACAACTGCAGTCCGACTCGGTCGATCAACAGGACTTGATGCGCGCCGCCAAGGCGGACGAAGACAACTACCTGCTCTACCTGCACAAGCGCGAAGAGGCGCGGATCGGTGACGCGCTCGACGAGCGTCGCATCCTCAATGTGGCCATCGTGGAGCCGCCGGTAGCTCCGGCGCTCCCGCAGCACAATATTTTCGTTTACTTCCTGCTGGCCTTCGCGCTGGCGATGGCGTTCAGCGTGGGGGTCGCGTTTACGACCGAGTACTATGACCCGACGGTTCGCACTCCCAGAGAAGCGCAACGCCTGATGGAAGTACCGGTGTTGGCTTGGCTGCCGGCTTCGAAAGCCGCGGTCTGGCCTCCGCTTGTTTCAAGGACTAATGCAAGGAGAGATGGACCCAAGGTGGTGATCTCATGACCACTGTTCTCGGGCTTCTTGCCGAACCCCGCGTCGTGAACGAGCGGGCGCGCGTGGCGTCGGTTGGCGACCCTCAGGTTCGCAGCGCCGAGATTCACGAGAGCGAGATTCAGCAAGCAGAGATTCAGAAAACCGAAGCCCGCGCGCAAAGCCAACGGAAGGCAGCTGCTGGCGTAAATTCGGTTCACGACGAGCAGATTCATGCGCTGGTGCAGCAGCTGTTCTTCCGGCATGAATCGGGGCCGGTGAGACATGCCGGCTTTGCCCCGGTCGAAGCCCCGACAGCGACGGCGACACTATGCCTGGAGGTCGCGAAAGCTCTGGCGGAAGATGGCCGGTACGACGTGGGGCTGATTGACGCGAACCCGGAAGCGAGCCTTCTGCAAAGCGAGCTAAAAATGGCGTCCCCCAATCGCATCGAGGCGAACTGGCCGATCGCACCACGGCTGTGGATGGTCCCGCGGCAAAGTTGGCTGGGTGACGTCCGGGGGCGACGGATTACCGATCAGAATCTGTCGCGGCTTCGTGAACTGACGGCGGAATTCGATTTTTCCATTCTGTGGTGCGCTCCGGTCTCCTGGCTAACCGCCAGTATTGGCCGAACTTGCGACGGTCTGGTGCTGGTGCTGACGGCCAATAAAACCAGACGCCTGGTCGCCGCTCAGATCAAGGATCAACTCAGCCAAGCGCAAGTCTCTCTGCTCGGGACCGTGCTCGTGGAGCGGCGCTTTCCTGTGCCACAAGGCCTTTACCGGAGTCTGTGAATTTTATGGCCGAAATGACGACAAACCGACGCTGGACCACCGACCCCAAGAATTCCCCCTCGCTGTATGCCCGGATGATTCTTGGGACTGCTGCCGTACCCCTTCCCAGGATCTCAACCACGACGTCTACGCCAACCAGCCGCGAACGCGTAACTCCGATTCCAGGTAGAGAAGAAACCAAGGTCACGGGGCTCGCTCGCCCGCGACCGCCAACCCAGCAGATCTCACGACAAACGGTTCTCGATCGATTTACGCTTTGTCAGCTGGTCGCCGCCGATTCGACCGTACTCATACTCAGCGCGGCCGCGGCCTTCCTGTTTTTTCCCGCTTGGGCAGTACCCTTGGCTTCTCTTCCTATTTTTGCCGTTCTGGTCGAGCTCTTCGGCTTCCGTGAGGGAATCTACCAACGGGCCGGGGATCCATCGCCGGCCGGGATCGTCTCAGCCCTGGCGAGGTCAACTCTATTCGCGACGGGACTGATTTTCATTGCGGCCTGGGGCAGAATCAGTCCTCTGAACGCCGCCAGAATTTTTGCCGTCGCCTTGGCTGGACTCGCGCTGGCACGCCGGATGAGGCAGATGGCGTGGCGGTGGCGGCGGCGAGAAACAGAGTCGCGCAAGGTCCTGATTATCGGTGGGGGGCCAGTTGCTCAGTCTATCGCGCAGGCGCTGCGCAACGATCCTCTTCGCCGCTCCACTGTGTGCGGCTTCGTGGATAACGACTTGTCTCTGTCCCCAACCGTACTGGGGAGAATCGCCGATCTGGACTGGCTGGCACGCGCCGAGTTCATCGATGAGGTCATTCTCGCACTTCCGGGACAGCCTGCCCAAGCGCGAGAAGCTGCCGAGGCCGCGTTCCGCAACCATCTCGACATTCGCGCCGTACCCGATTTGCCCTCGGGTCCATGGCCCGACTCGGCCATCGATCGCATCGGAGAAGTGCCGGTGGTCACTCTGCATCGCGAATCTTTGCCGAGCGCCGCGCTCTTTCTGAAGCGAGCGCTCGATATCTTTGGAGCGGCATTGGCGCTAGCCTTGGCCAGTCCCATCATGGCGATCGTGGCCCTGCTCATCCGCTTGGACTCGCCGGGGCCGGTTCTGTACTCCGCGGAACGCATCGGCGCCAAAGGCCGTCGTTTCGGTTGCCACAAGTTTCGCTCCATGGTGACGGACGCCGCACAGCTCAAGGAAGACCTGCGGGCACGCAACCAGAGACAAGGCCCCATCTTCAAGATCGACGACGACCCCAGAGTCACTCGCATCGGCCGTATTATCCGCCGCTACAGCCTCGACGAACTGCCGCAACTCTGGAATGTGCTGCGCGGGGAGATGAGCCTGGTCGGGCCGCGGCCTCATCCCGTGGACGAGGTCAACCATTACGAACTTCACCAGTTCCGGCGCCTGGACGTGAAACCGGGGATCACGGGGCTGTGGCAGATCACCGCGCGCGATTGCCCGTCGTTCGAACTCAACATGCACCTTGATCTCACTTACATCGAGAACTGGAATCTGCGTTTGGACCTGCTCATCCTCGCCAAGACAGTTCGCGTGCTGTTCGCACCGGAAGGAGTTTGAACTTCGCTATGAACAGCAACGCCATGAACAGCAGAACCATGAGCGGCCGTGGCCTGGCATTGCTCTGGGACAGTGACGACAACCCGCTTTGGCGCGTTGCCGGACTGGCGCTGCGGCCGCTTCACCTCGGCATAGCGTTTCCGTCGATTCTTTATGTGGCGGCGATGACGGTTTTTCTGTTTCGGCCACCGGACCTTTTTTCTTTTTACGCGGACCGGATCGCGTTCGGCATCCTGGCGTTTTTCATTGCGCTGCGTGCTCTGGCGCTCCGTGAAAAGATACCGTTCTTTGCCGGACTGAGCTTGCCCATGATCGCCCTGATGTCGCTCGCCGTGATTCGCGTGCTGCGAGAGCCCTTCGATGCGCAAATCTGGAGCGTCGTCGCCAGTAAGTACATCGTTCCCTTTGCGCTCTTTCACGTCGCCATGCTTGTCTTCCGAAGCGAAGCGCAACGAAAGCACTTTGAAATCTTTGTCATTCTTGTGCTTGCTTACCTTTCGTTCATTGCCATTGCGTTTCTGGTCGATGCCCGGTCGCTGATCTTTCCGCGCTTCATCCTTGATGAGAGTCTTGGCTTTCATCCCGACCGCGCTCGCGGGCCGTTTCTGCAAGCTGTGGCCAATGGGGTTTCGTTGAACATCCTGGGGATACTTGTTTTGGCCCTCTCGCAGAAGCGCAGAACGGTTGTGACTTTGCTGTGGCTGGCGCTGCCGCTGGCGGTGCTGGCCACTATGACGCGCGCCGTCTGGATCTCGTTCACGATGTCGACGATCGTTCTGGGGTTCCGCCTGGTCAAGCGGCGGGTGCTGGCGGTGTGCACTTTATTGGTGGTTGCGGGCTTGATGGTTGGATTGGCAATTGCCTTCAGCAACCATTCGCTGAAAGCTGCTCTGTGGGACCGTACAGGGGAACGCGGTCCGGTCGATGCACGCCTGGCCGTGTATGACGCCGGCTGGGCGATGTTTCAGGAGCGGCCGTTCACCGGCTGGGCCGCCGGCGGCATGTACGCCGAGTTGGCCCGCCGGATGGAGGGCTACCATCTTCGCACCTTCTACGTGCACAACACTTACCTCGCCCTGCTGGTGGAGTTCGGAGTGCCGGGGCTGGCTCTGTACGGCATTCTCTTCTTCAATCTTTTCCGGCTTTCATGGCGGGGTCCGCCGGGTGAACGCGGCGCCGTTGCAGCGCTGCGCAAGGTTTGGCCGGTCTTGCTGTGCGTTTATCTACTCAACGCTTTTTTCGTCGACATGGCGTACCAGTTTGTGATTGGACTGATGTTTACGGTTGCGGGGATGCTCTGCGCCTCGGAGGAGTGTGCCGCATGACCACGATTGCCTATATTGCCAACGAATTTCCCTCGTCGCTCGAGCCCTATGTGATGGATGAAATCGGCGAGCTGCGCCGGCGCGGAGCGCAAGTGATCTGCTGCAGCGGCAAACGGGTTTCGCCGAGCGCTTTGAGCCTGGCGGAACGCGCTTTCTGGAAGGAGACGCGTTTTTTTCAGCCGCTTTCGGACGATGATCTGATGCGAGCGATGCGCCGGCTGCTCTCCGATCGCGAAAGCCTTTGGCAATTGTTACGGCCCCTGTTATGGGAGCGCGGAGCTTCCCCCGCCCGCCGCATTCGCGCGCTGGGCCACACCGTGATGGGCGCGGCGCTAGCCGAACAACTGGCGCCGCTCGAGGCGGAGCACATCCACGCCCATCACGGTTACTTTGCTTCATGGATGGCGTTAGCGGCCGCGCGGTTGCTGGGAATCGGTTTCAGCTTCACCTTGCACGGTTCCGATCTGCTGCAACGCGCGGATCTGCTGGGGGCCAAGCTGCGGGCTTGCGAGTTTTGTGTGACCGTCTCCGATTTCAACCGGCAATACATTCTTCGCAACTACCCGGGCACGCCGCCCGAGAAGATCGTCGTGCAACGTCTTGGAGTCGATCGCGTGTATTCCTGGCGCCCACTCGGCAGCGTAGTCGAGGCGGATCACCGGCGATTTTGTCTGCTTTCGGTGGGACGCCTGCATCGCGTGAAGGACCATCATTTTCTCCTCCAGGGGTGCGCCGCGCTTCGCGACCGAGGTCTCGACTTTATCTGCTGGATCGTAGGCGAGGGGCCGGAACGGGCAGCTCTTGAAGGCCAAATTGTGGCCCAGCAGCTCAAAGATCGTGTTTACCTGATCGGCCACGTGCCGCATGCCGATCTTTCCAGCTATTACCGCCACGCCGATCTGGTCGTGATGACCAGCAAGAGCGAAGGCATCCCGGTGGTGCTGATGGAAGCCATGGCTCACGAAAAGCTGGTGCTGGCTCCGGCGATCACGGGGATTCCCGAGTTAGTCGAACACCAGCGCACGGGATTCCTTTACCAGTGTGGCTCACTGCCCGATTTCGTCAGCGCCGTCAGTTGGATTCAGGCCAACAAAAGCTCCCTGGCCGAAATCCAGCGCGCGGCGGCGGCGAGCATCGCGACTTCTTATAACCGGCAGCGAAATTTACGTGTTTTCGCGGACCGGTTTCTAGCCCGCATACATCATTCGGAGAGTAATTATGCGCATCCTGTATTGCAACAAGTACAACTATCGGTTTAGCGGCACGGAAGCGTACCTCTTCGATCTGATGCAAAGGATGGAGGACCGTGGCCAGGAAACGGCTCTTTTCAGCATGGACCACGGCCGTACTCCGGCTTTTGCGGGACGCAGTTACCGGATTCCGTATCTTGATTTCAAGGATCCGGAGGCCAGTTTCCTGAAGAAAGTTAAGATGGCAGCCCACGCTATCTATTCTCCGTCAGCGCGGCGCGCCATGCGCAATTGCCTGGCTGATTTTTCTCCCGATCTGGCCCACATTCGCGGCATCTATCACCATTTGTCGCCATCGATTCTCTGGGAACTGAAACATCAGGGAATCCCAGTGCTCTATCACATCAACGATTTCAAGATTTTGTGTCCAACCTACAATTTTGTTGCCCATGGCCGGGCCTGCGAACTTTGCAGCCACGGCGCTTTCCGCCACGCTGCGACGAGTGGGTGCTATGCGGGGCCGCGTTCGAGCGCCGTCGTGCTTGCCGCCGAAGCCTATCTGCACAAATGGCTGCGAACTTACGAACGATGCGTGGATGTGTTCCTGGCGCCCAGCGACTTCGTGCGCAAAAAACTGATAGCCAGCGGGTTGCCGGCGGAACGTATTGAGGTTCTGCCGCATTTTCAGGCGCTCCCCGCAAAAGAGGACATCAGCGTCGACGAGGGATACCTGCTCTACTTCGGACGGCTTTCCGCCGAGAAAGGCGTTTATGAGTTGCTGCGCGCGATGGTGCAACTGCCGCACATTCCTCTGATCATTGCGGGAGACGGTCCCGAGCGCCCCCGGCTGGAAGCGCTGGCGAAAGAATTAAATTTGAATCAGGTGCTGTTTGCGGGGATGGTGCATGAAGAGAAACTCCAGAAGCTCATCAGCGGATGCAGCTTTTCCGTATTCCCCTCGCACGCCTACGAAACCTTGGGGAAGTCGATTCTCGAGTCGTACGCGTGGGGACGGCCCGTCATCGCGTCCGATCTGGGTTCGCGCCGCGAACTTGTGCAACATGGGGTCACCGGCCTCCTCTATACCGACGGAGACCGCAGCCAACTGGCGCACTCAATCGGATTTTTGTTTGACCGTCCCGACCTGATCGAAAAAATGGGCGGCGCGGCACGCGAGCGCGTGAAAGATAAGCACGACCCGGAGCAGCACATGGAGAAGCTGCTCGAGCTCTACCATCGGCTCACGTCCGCCAAGGGGCTTCTGAGCTTCCCGGTTTCACCGCGGCCTTCGCGTCCGCGCCGCGGCGTCCGGGTCGCGTTCATCGGCGGTCGGGGTGTGGTCTCGAAATACAGTGGGATCGAATCCTACTACGAGCAGGTTGGGCGCGAACTGGTGCGGCTGGGACACGAAGTTACGGTATATTGCCGGACTTATTTCACTCCTCCGATCAAGACGCATAATGGGATGCGGGTGCTGCGGCTGCCGACCATCCGATCAAAGCATCTGGAGACGTTCGTGCATACGCTGCTGAGCACGGTGCAGGCCATGACGTCGGACTGTGATGTCGTGCATTACCACTGTCTGGGACCGGCGCTGTTTTCTTTTTTTCCGCGGCTGGTCGGCAAGAAGACCGTGGTCACGGTGCAGGGACTGGATGGGGAGCGGCGCAAGTGGGGACGGATCGCGGCGCAGGTGCTGCGCTGGGGAGAAGCGGCGGCAGGGAGTTTGCCCAACGCCACGATGGTGGTTTCGCGCACACTGCAGCACTACTACCGCCAAAAGTACGGTCACGAGACGCTGTACATTCCGAATGGAGCGGCGCTGACGCCGCGGCGCGTGCCGCGGCAGTTGATCGAATGGGATTTGACGGCGGACAACTACGTTCTTTTCCTGGGCAGGTTTTCGCGGGAAAAGAATTGCCACCTTTTGATCAACGCTTTTGAAAATCTGCATACCGGCATGAAACTGGTGCTGGCTGGAGGATCGAGTCACTCCGATTCCTACGTCAAAAGTCTGCGCCGGCACGAATCGGACCGGGTGCGTTTTCTGCCCTGGGTTTCGGGAAGCGATCTCGAAGAACTTGTCGGCAACGCGGCTCTGTTTGTGCTGCCGTCGGACCTGGAGGGCCTGTCGCTGGCGCTTCTCGATGCCATGGCGGCCGGTGTCTGCGTGCTCACCAGCGATATTCCAGAAAACAACGAAGTGGTGGAAGGCGTCGGGTTCACGTTCCGTCGTGGCGACGAGGGCGACCTGCAGCGCATGCTCGACTTGCTCGTCCACAATCCCGAACTCCGACGGCAGGCGGCGGCGCGGGGGCGCGAACGAATCCAGCGCCAATATCGCTGGCCGGAGATTGCGCTCGCGATCGAAAAGGCTTACTACGATGTGCTGGGCTGGAGCCCGAACCGCGTCGGTGAGCGGACGCAAGAGTCAACGGCGGAGGTTGCGCCGTTGGGTCGGGCCTCGGTGGTCTAGCGCGAGACTGCTGAGGACGACGTGTTTGGATTCTTGTGGCGGTGCGCCTGGCGTCGGCAATTCATGGTCTGGCGACGGTCTTCGAGACCGAAGCCGTGGCTCCGAGTCAGGCCGCACCCGCCTAAGGTGCGTTCCTGCGGCTAAAGCTTGGGACGACTTCATGCTCGGCGATGAGTATGATTAGAATCGGAACGCGGGCGCCCCACCCGAGCTCTGCTTGGGTGCGCACGCTGCACAGCGCGCCCTAACCTGGCATGGAAGATCTCATTTTCGTCACCGGTGGCGCGGGCTTCATTGGCTCGAATTTCATCCTCCAATGGATTGACTCGGAGCCCGCGCGCATCTTGAATCTCGACAAGTTGACCTACGCGGGTAATCTCAACAACCTGCGCGCTATCGAAACCCATCCGCGCTATGGTTTCGTGCAGGGCGACATCGTCGATCGCGAACTTCTGCGGAAGTTGCTGACGCGAGAACAGCCGCGCGCCATCGTTCACTTCGCCGCCGAAAGTCACGTGGACCGCTCCATCCACGGCCCCGATGATTTCGTCCGCACCAATGTCAATGGCACATTCAGTTTGCTTGAGGAAGCGCGCGCCTACTGGTCGGCGCTTCCGGATGCGGATCGTGAATCGTTCCGTTTTCTGCATGCTTCCACCGACGAAGTCTACGGATCGCTCGGCCCAAGCGACGCAGCTTTCAGCGAGACAACTCCCTATGCACCGAACAGCCCGTACTCAGCGACCAAGGCGGCTTCCGATCACCTGGTGCGCGCCTATTTCCATACTTACGGGCTTCCGGTTTTGACCACGAACTGCTCCAATAATTACGGGCCGTACCAGTTTCCCGAGAAGCTGATCCCGCTCATGATTTTGAATGCCTGCGTCGGCAAACCGCTTCCCGTGTATGGGGACGGCAAAAACGTTCGCGACTGGCTTTATGTCGAGGATCACTGCCGGGCGATTCGCGATGTGCTTTCTCGCGGTCGCGTCGGAGAAACGTACAACATCGGTGGGCGCAGCGAAAAAACGAATCTGGAAATTGTCGGAGCGATTTGCGAACTGCTCGACGAACTGCGGCCGCATGATCCCGCCGTTCCTCACAACCAGCTGATCACATTCGTTAAAGACCGCCCCGGTCACGACCGCCGCTACGCCATGGACACGAGCAAAATTGAGCGCGAATTAAAGTGGGAGCCGCAGGAGACGTTTGCGAGCGGCATCCGCAAAACCGTGCTTTGGTATCTTGAACACGAAGAGTGGGTCCGCGATGTTAACAGCGGCGACTATCGTCAATGGATGGCGAAGCACTACGCCACCGAGCGCTGAAGTTTAAGGCGACACTCCAAGTGCTGGAGCCAGCGCCTGAAGGCGCTCTCGTGATGCAACAATTACGGTATGCCTGAAGGCATACCCTGATACGAATCGTATTCGAGCACGGGCTGCTGAGACTGAAAATGACAAAAACCGCGCCGTCGAAGTATAAAGGCATCATTCTTGCGGGAGGATCGGGAACCCGGCTTTATCCCGTCACGCATGTGCTTCCGAAGAGTTTGCTGCCGGTGTACGACAAGCCCATGGTGTACTACCCGCTGTCGACGCTGATGCTGGCCGGCATCCGCGAAATTCTGCTCATCTCGACGCCTGAGGATCTGCACCGCTTTCAGCACTTGCTGGGCGATGGCTCGCGCTATGGCGTGAATTTTCAGTACGCGGCGCAACCGAAGCCGGAAGGCATCGCCCAGGCATTTCTGATTGGCAAGGACTTTATCGGTTCCAGTGGCTGCGCGCTCGTACTCGGAGACAATATTTTCTACGGACACGACCTGGTCAAGGAATTGCGCGAGGCTACGGTCCAATCCAAGGGGGCGCGCGTTTTTGCATACCCCGTCAATGACCCCGAGCGGTACGGCGTCGTCGAGTTCGATCCGCATGGAAAAACGCCAAAGGCGCTCAGCATTGAAGAGAAACCGAAGCAGCCGAAATCGCGTTACGCCGTCACTGGACTTTATTTTTATGACCGGCAAGTGGTCGAGATTGCCGCGAGTCTCAAGCCCTCGAAGCGCGGTGAACTTGAAATCACCGACGTGAACCGCATATACCTCGAGCGCAATCAACTCAACGTCTGCGTCATGGGACGAGGCACGGCGTGGCTCGACACGGGCACGCACGAAGCTTTGATGGATGCGTCGTTGTTCATTCAGACGCTGCAGAAACGCCAGGGCCTGATGGTTGCCTGCCCCGAGGAAATCGCCTATCGCTCGGGCTACATCACTGCCGCGCAGTTGCAAGCGCTGGCGCAGCCCATGCGCAACAATGGATACGGCGCCTACCTGCTGCAATTGCTGCGGGAGCGCGTTTTCTGATGTGAAGGAAACTCTTTATTGAACATCGACCGATGAAGAAAATCGCCACCAGCCTCCCCGGAGTTCTACTTCTCGAACCGCGAGTGTTCGGCGACGACCGCGGATTCTTTCTGGAAAGCTACAACCAGCGCACCTTTGCCGCGCTCGGCATTACCGAAGCTTTTGTACAGGACAATCAATCTTTTTCCGAAAAAAATGTCATCCGCGGCTTGCACTACCAGATTCAGCAGGCGCAGGGGAAACTGGTGCGCGCTGTCACCGGCGAGATTCTTGATGTCGCGCTCGACCTTCGCCGCAGTTCGCCCACGTTCGGAAAATGGGAAATGTTCAAACTTTCCGGCGAGAACAAGCGCATGGTATGGATTCCGCACGGATTTGCTCACGGCTTCCGCGTCGTTTCCGAGACTGCACACGTGCTCTATAAGACCACGGACTTCTATGCGCCTGAGCACGAACACACGGTGGCATGGAATGATCCTGTGCTGAAGATCGACTGGCAACTTGACGGCGATGCGATTATCTCCGCCAAAGACCAGCGCGGCGTGCCCTTTGAGGCGGCTGAGAAATTCGATTAGGGCTACTTCGGCCAACCAAGAGCGAAAATCCTAGCCACTGGGGACACAAGGGAAAGAACACAGGGGCAACCCCGTTAATTCAGCCGAAACTCGACGACGATCGCGGTTTCTACCTCAACCGGTTTGCCGCTGGAGAGATACGGTTCAAATTTCCAGGACTGCACGGCTTGGCTCGCCGACCGAACCAGTAGATCGGGGCCGGACACGGGCCGCAAGCGTTTCACGCTGCCATCCGGCGCAATCACTGCGTCCAACTCCACCCGCCCTTCGGTCCCGGCGGTGCGCGCTGCCTCGGGATATACCGGATCCACCTTGGTTAAAATTCGCTTCTCCATGGTCTCGGGAGAGACTCGCAGCCCTGATTCGACCGCGGGCGAGCGTCTTTCGAGTTCATTCCAGGATCTTTGCCACTCCCACCATCCCAGAGCGGCGAGCGCGAGAATGGAAGCGATGAGCATATAAAGGCCGCGCCGCACGACGCGAATTCTGCGCCTTGGTTTGGCAGCAGGTTCCGTCAGGGCGGCGGGCGCTTCCGCGTTCGCAATTTTGAGGAGTTCTTGTTTCGGAAGAATTTCTTTTTCGAGCTGGTCGAAATCGATTGGCTCCGCCGTGGAGCGGTAAATCCAATATCCGATCATCTCGCGCTGCTCGACCGAAAGACCCACGAACTCAAGCCCGCAATGGAGCCGCGACTGATAACGAACCACAGCGCGCGCCCTTACCGGCACGCCAACATTCGGAAGCCGAAGTTCGACCGCGACCTGTTGACCTTTCGCGACTTCTCCCGCGACCACGGCGCCCACCCCCGCTTCGCTGATGTCGGTGCAGCGACCAGGTAAATTCTCGGGAACGCCGGAGCGCAGTGCGATCAAGTCCAATGGTACGTTGAGGGGGTGCCGGGAAAAAACGCGCCGTGGTTCTCTTTCGAACGCCATCGATGGAGCCGCACTCATTAGAATTGCCTCCGCAGAATCGAGAATCCTTGTCATGCGGCTGGATCAACCGGCTGGAAAACGGCGATGCGGCGCTAGCGGAATCGTTCCTGCAAGTATAGCGGAACGCTGCAATGGCAACGCTGAAATAATTTCCGCACCATCGGCGTCATTCCCGAAATGGTTTTTCTACTCCATGTCGCGCCAGTTTGTTCCCACGCCGATCTCCACCACCAGCGGAACCGAGAGTGGGTGCGCGCTCTCCATGTGTTCGCGCACCAGCGCCTTCACGGTATCGACTTCGTTTTCCGGCACTTCGAACACAAGTTCGTCGTGCACCTGCAAAGTCATCCGCGACTTCAACCCGCGCTTCCGAATTTCGGCATCAATGCGGATCATCGCCAGCTTAATCAGGTCGGCGGCCGTGCCCTGCAGAGGAGTATTCACCGCGGTGCGCTCGGCAAAGCCGCGCTGGGTGGCGTTCTTACTGTTGATATCGGGGATCGGACGAATGCGTCCGAACAGCGTTTTTACTTTTCCATCGCGCCGGGTTTGTGCGAGCGTCTCATCGATGAAGGCCCTGACTCCCGCATATTTTTCAAAGTAGGCATCGATGAATTTTCTGGCTTCACCCGGCTCAATGCCCAGTTGCTGGGACAACCCGAAGGCCGACAGACCGTAGACGATTCCGAAGTTCACTACCTTCGCTTGCCGCCGATGGTCGGGCGTCACCATCAGCGGCGGTACGCCAAACACCTGCGACGCGGTCAGAGTGTGAATGTCATCGCCTCGGCGAAACGCCTCGACCAGCAATTTATCTTTCGAATAGTGTGCCAGCAGGCGCAGTTCGATCTGTGAGTAATCCGCCGCCAGCAGCACGTGTCCCGGTTCGGCGATGAAGGCCGCGCGAATCTCCCGTCCAAGTTCGGTTCGAATCGGAATATTCTGCAGGTTCGGATTCGTTGAAGAGAGCCGCCCCGTCGCCGTGCCGGTCTGGCCAAAAGTCGTATGCACGCGGCTGCTGTGGCTGCGAATGAGCGCGGGCAACGCGTCGACGTAGGTCGATTTCAATTTGGTGAGCTGCCGGTACTCCAGCACCAACCGCGGAACCTCGTGATCTGCTGCCAGTCCCTCCAAGACATCCACTGCCGTCGAAATCTTTTTTCCTTTGCCGTATTTCACCGGCATCGGCAGAGCCAGCTTGTTAAACAACACGTCGCCCAGCTGCTTCGGCGAATTGATGTTGAACTCCATGCCGCAACGCTGGTAAATGTCTTGCGCCTTGGCTTCGGCCTCACGCTGCAATTTTGTCGACATGCGAGCGAGAGCTGCTGGGTCGATCTTCACGCCTGCGTCTTCCATGCGCGCCAGCACGGGCACGAGCGGCGCATCGATCTCTTCATACACCGAGGTCAAGCCCTGGTCGTCAACGTCCTTGCGGAGAGCCGTCGCCAGCCTGCCGGTTACATCCGCAGCTTCCGCCAGATTGCCGCTGAGCTTCAAATTGAATCTTCGCAGCGCAACCTCCGGCAAAGAATGTGATGAGTAGGTCGGATCGAGCAGGTAGGAATAGAGCATGGGATCGTGACTGACCCCGGCGAGCGAAATTTGCCGGTCGCCGAAATAATGAAGCGCAGACTTGAGATCGTGGAACGTCTTCGGCAGAGCGGCATCTTCGAGAGCGCTCTTTACTCGATCGGCGAGCGCCCGGTCTTCGAGCGCGACCATTGCCCCCTCCCCCGGCGCATTCGACACGGCGATGCGCTCTGCATTTCCGGTGCTTGGTGGCTCCGCATCCGCCGGGCGCAAAGCCAGGAACCCCGACTGCGCCGGCTGAGGCTCGCTTTCTTCCTCTTCGACAATCTCCGCGGGTTCGGCCGGAATGGCCAGCGCGAGCGGCGCGCTCTGGTTGACACGTGACAAATACTCCTCGAATTCAGATCTCGACTTGATCTCGCCGTAGTGGCCCTCTTTCACTTCCACGACGGGCAGCAATTCCTTCAGCAAAGAAGTGAATTCGAGTTCGGCAAAAAGCGCGCGCAGAGATTCAATGTCCGGTTCGCCCGCTTTCATCGCGGGTACATCCAGGTCGACCGCAACATCGGTGTCAATCGTCACCAGTTGCTTGCTGTAAAGAATATTGTCGCGATTGTTCTGCATCGATTCGCGATAGGTTTTCTTCTCGACTTCCGCCGCGTGTTCGAGCGCCTGCTCCACGCTTCCGAAACGCTGAATCAATTCGACCGACCCCTTGTCGCCGATCCCCGGTGCGCCCGGGATGTTGTCCACCGAATCTCCGCGCAGCGCCATCACGTCGACCACCTTCGACGGAGGCACTCCGAGAATTTCTTCCACCTTCGCCGAATCGCAAATCAGGTTGTCCTTCGGCGGATTCAAGACATGCACTTTGTCATTCACCAACTGCAGCATGTCTTTGTCACTCGACACGACGAATACCGAGTGCGACTCCGCAGCCGCTTTCCGGGCGAGGGTTCCGATTACGTCGTCGGCTTCGTAACCTTCCAGTTGCAATATCGGGATGCGATACGCTTCGAGCGCCCGCCGAATATACGGAATCTGCTGCACCAGGTCGCCCGGCATCTCGGCGCGGTTTGCCTTGTAGCCGCCATACTGCGATTCCTTGAATGTCTGCGTCTTGATGTCGAACTTGCGTATGGTTGTGATTGCTTCGGCCTGCTGATTGCGAATCGTGGGCGCGCCCACGTCAAATACCGCCGCCAGATACTCGGGCGAAAAATCATCCCGCAGCTTGCGCAGCATATTCACGAACACATACGTGGCTGCGGTCGGGACCCCCGTCTTCGTTGACATCGGACGCTGCCGAGCCATGGCGTGATAGGCGCGAAAAATGAATGACATCGTGTCGACCAGGAAGATCCGTCCTTTACCTTCGGCATGTGGAGGGGCAGAAGTTTGCGACGGCCCGGGCGGGGCGTTCTCTGGCGGCGATTTCTTCTTGGCTGGCAACCGGGTCAGTTTAACAGTTTAAAACCTTAACCACAGGGTGCACCCTTCGGCCTCGCTCAGGGCAGGCCTCCGGAACACAGGGGAACAGTGAGGGCACAGGAACAAGAGGGATTCTTTATCATCATCATCCGCCCCGGCATCCAAACGATAACGGTACGGCGGACCGTGAACGTCACTGCGAAAAGGTTGCGATCCGCGTATGATATGGCGTTTTCGGCTCTCGGGCTGCCGGGTGCCAAAGCTGAGTATTGCATGCTGCCCTTCAAGCTCATCTATAGTGACGACTACTACCTGCCCATCGGGTCGCATGTTTTTCCCGCGGAAAAATACAAGTGCATTTACGAGCGGCTGCTGGCGACCGGAGTTGCGGAGCCTTCCGATTTTGTGGCTCCGACCCCGGCGGCGGATGAGGACATATTGCTGGTGCACACTCCGCAGTACGTCCACAAGCTGAAGACGGGCACGCTGACCGCGCTGGAAGAGTTGGAGCTTGAAGTGCCGTACTCGCCCGAACTCGTGCGCGCCTTCTGGCTGGCGGCGGGAGGTTCGACGCTCGCTGCCGATCATGCGCTTGTCGATGGCGTGGGGATCAGCATCGGTGGGGGATTCCATCACGCGTTCCCCGGCCACGGCGAAGGCTTCTGCATGATCAACGACGTGGCGGTTGCCATTCGCCGCATGCAGCGGGAGGATAGGATTCGCACGGCCATGACCGTCGATTGCGACGTTCATCAAGGCAACGGCACGGCTGTGATTTTTTCCGGCACACGCGTCCCCAGCGAGCCGGGGTCCGCGACATTTTCTTCTGTTCTCAGTTCCGCGCGCCCGGCCCCGCCGGGGATGAGGCCGCGCAGCACCCCGACCACGGACGTCTTCACCATCTCGTTGCACCAGCTCAACAACTACCCGTCGTTTAAGCCCCCTTCGTCACTGGATCTGAATTTGCCCGACGGGCTGGGCGACGCCGACTATCTGGCGTGCCTCGGCAACGCGCTCAGCATGGGATTAAGCAAGTTTCAGCCGGAACTTATCTGTTACCTCGCAGGGGCCGATCCGTATTGCGAGGATCAGCTGGGCGGATTGTCGTTAACGATTGAGGGATTGAAGCAGCGCGATGCGCTGGTGTTCCAAATTGCCAAAGCCGAAGGCATCCCGGTGATGGTCACGCTCGCCGGGGGCTACGCCATGAAACTCGAAGATACGATAACCATTCACTGCAACACGGTGATCGCCGCGAAGGAAGTGTTCGCGGGAAAGTAGAACTAGTCCCACGGATAAGATGCATTCCCGTGACTGGATATCCTCGACCGTTGCTCGATCCGTTTGCGGCGCACTACCTGAAGATCAACTCAAGCATAGCGCATCGCCCGCCGATTACTATCCTAAGTCCCCACAGCACTCGTCGGCCGGTTTCTGAGCGCCGTCGCGTGTTAACCTCGTCGCCTTGACCCCGCCCCAAATCGCGCACTAGACTCCATCCGGGGTGTTCCATGGGCAAACTTATATGGATTTTGTGTATTGCTTTGGCCGGCTCATGCATGGCCTTCGCCGACGAAGACCATCATCACGAGGAACTCACCCAGCAGCAACTGGGGACGGTGCATTTTTCTGTTTCGTGTACTCCGGATGCGGAGAAGACTTTCGAAAAAGGGGTCGCGCTGCTGCATTCGTTCTGGTACGAAGAGGCGGAGAAGTCCTTTCAGGACGCTGCTAAGCAGGACTCGAAGTGCGCCATGGCTTACTGGGGCGAGGCCATGAGTTTGTGGCATCAACTTTGGAATCGTCCGGATGCGGCCACCATTAAGCAGGGCGCGGCCGAGTTGGAGCAGGCCGACGAACTTAGGGCCCCCACTGCGCACGAGCGCGATTACGTCCATGCGCTGCAGGCTTTCTATTCCAACAGCGAGAAGGCGGACCACGACGCGCGGGCGCGAGCTTACTCGGCTGCCATGGAGAAGGTGTATAAGAAATATCCGGATGACCACGAGGCGGCCGCTTTTTATGCGCTCTCGCTGCTGGCGTCGGAGCCTGACGGCGACACGACTTTTGCCAACCGCAAGCAGGCGGGCGCCATTTTGGAGAAGTTGTTTGCCGAGGAGCCCACTCATCCCGGCATCGCACATTATTTGATTCACGCATACGACAAGCCGCAGTTGGCGCAACTCGGATTGCCGGCCGCTCGCCGTTACGCCCAGATCGCTCCCGCCGCTCCGCACGCATTGCACATGCCGTCGCATATTTTCGCCCGGTTAGGACTCTGGCAGGATGACATCGATTCCAATCTGGCTTCTATCGCCGCGACGCGCAAGGCTACGGAGATGCACATGGGCGGCGAAGGCCACCAGTTCCACGCCATGGACTACCTCGTCTACGCCTATCTGCAGAGCGGGCGCGAGGCCGAGGCGCTCAAAGTAATCGAAGAAGTAAAAGCGATGCCGCCGATGAAAGATATGTATGGCATGGGATACGACCCGCGCGTTTACGCCCTGGTCGCGTTTCCCGCGCGCTACGCCTTGGAGATGCACCACTGGGCCGAAGCGGCCGCCTTGACGTATGTTCCCGATACGGAGGGAGGGGACGCTGCCATCACCTACTGGGCGCGAGCCATTGGAGCCGCACGTAGTGGAAACGTCGCGCAGGCGCACACCGATATCGAACACATCGAAACCATTCGCAAGACTCTTCTCGATCGAAAGAAGAAAAACTACGCCGACGCGGTCGAACAGGATCGAAAAGAAGCCACAGCGTGGCTCGATCACGCCGAAGGCAGAAACGAAACCGCCACCGCAGCCTTACGCGCAATTGCTGAAAAGGAGGAGGCATCCGGAGATGAATCCGATGGCGGAACTCCCGCCCGGGAAATGCTGGCCGACATGCTGCTGGACATGAAGCATCCAGAGCAAGCTCTAGCCGAATACAAAACCAGCTTGAAATTTTTTCCCAATCGCTTCGACAGCCTTTATGGCGCGGCGCAAGCGGCGGAGATGGCGGGGCAAACTTCCGAGGCCACGGAGTATTACGCCGTGCTGGTGAAGACTTGTGAAGGCGGGAGTTCGGCGCGTCCGGAGCTGGCGAAGGCGAAGCAGGCGGTGGTGGCGCTGAAGTAGGCGAACAATTTTGTAATTGGTGGTTGGTAATTTGTAATTTTAAGAGCAGGGGCTTTTCCAATTACAAATCAAAAATTGCCAATTACAGATATTACTTCTCGATCCTCTGCAATCGAAACAGCAGCGTGCCCCATCCCAGCTTGACGCGCATCTGCACGGGCGTGTGACTTGGGTCCTCAGAAAACCAGACCCAGACTTTGCCTTTGTTTTGCAGCGGGCCGGACGTGGCTTCGGCCGTAACCATCACGCACGGGAACGTCCCGGCGGGCGCTCGGATGGGCTCGCGTTTTTCCACGGTGGCGCGGACGATCGTGGTTTTTCCGTCGCTGATGGGGAACTCGTATCTCTCGCCGAGCTGCAGCGCCAGCGATTGCAAGTAATAGAAGCCAGTGATGACATCGGTGGCACAGCCGGCTAAATCGTTTTCAATGTGCTTGGTCTCGCCCGTCTTCAGATTCTTTTCGTCGAGCGTGCTTTTCTTCCGCGCGTAGTCAAAGCGGATCGACGTCTCCCGCCTGTGCGAGCCTTCCTCGCTGTGCTTGAAGATCGAGAGCGAGCAGAAAGTTCGCGGATCGAAGTGCGATTCAAAACGGTCGTGCACCGGGAAGATGATGTTGACGGCGCCGACGGATTCGGCGGTCGCGGTGATTTTGCGCTCGTTGCCGGAGACATCCATTCTCACGACACCAGTTCCGGCGGGGATCAAATGCCATTCCGCTGAAAAAACGTAACTCCGCCCGTCGGGGAACGGATAATTGGGACGGGGAGCCGCGATCTCGACGGGAGCCGGGCCGATGGTCGCCGTAGGCGGGCCTTGCTGCGCCGGTATGACTGTGACCAGGAAGAAGAAGGAGAGCAGCGCTTGGGAAGGGCGCGACTTCAGTCGTGCCGTAAACGCTGCTAAACAGACCGGGCTTAGCCCTCGAGGTAAACCGCACATGCTCACGGCAGACTACCACACCAGCTTGGCGACCAGCTTAATGACGAGGACAACCAGCATGGCTACGCAGCCGATTGCGGCTTGATGCTCACGGTGCCGCCAGTAGCGCGCGGAGGAATACGCGCTCTGCTCGCTTCCGTAAGGCGTAAGGCGCGGCAACATGCGCGGGACGTGACGGGCATAGTCGTCGTAGCCGGGAAATTTCTGACGCAGCGAACGCTCTTCGCCGGCGATGACCGGGATGTAAATGGCGCCGAACATGAGGAGCATGACGGCGACGATCCACCAACTACGCGCCGCGATCGCGAAGCCCGCGGCCAGCATCAACGAGCCCAGGTACAGCGGGTTGCGCGTGTAGGCGTAGGGACCGCTGGTGGTGAGCTGCTCGTCTTTTTGCACGTGTCCGGAAGCCAATCCGCGCAAGACCAGCCCGGGAACGAGCACGAGTGTGCCGGTGATGAGAGATGTCTTCGTGGGCTGCGCCAACCAGATGTAGACGACCGCAAAAATAAATCCCAGCGGCACGCGGATGCGGCGGGCCACGCGCGCCCAGGTGCCGACGGCGAAGGGTGACGGTTGCGCTCCGGATTGTGGGACCTCAGTCACAGGTTTTCGGCGATGCGAGGCTCTGTACGACATTCTGCAACAGCTCCCGAGTTGCGGCGACTACTTCGGGGGCGGTGATTTCGAGCAAACCTTGGTCGGGTTCGAGGCGCCGCGTGTGGTCGGTCATACTGCTTGCGCTTCGTAACACTATCGACTGGGTTCCGAACGGGCCGTTGCGCGCGGGGTTGGTCGGACCAAAAATTGCGACCACGGGAATTTTCAGCGCCGCCGCCAGGTGCATCGGTCCGGTATCGCCGCCGATGAAGAGGCGGGCCCTGCGCGTGAGCGCAATCAATTCGGAAACCGAGCAGGAGATTTTTCGCGCCGTTCCTTCGCTGGCGGATTCCACTGCCTCAGCCAGTGTTTCCTCCCCCGGTCCGAAGTTTACGAGCGAGCATAATCCATCTTTTGCAAGCTCTTTCGCAACCTGCCCGTAACGCTCGGCGGGCCACATCTTCGCGCCCCAGCCCGCGCCGGGGTTGAGAATTGCGATTTTTTTTACATCTGCGGTGAGGTCAGAAAACTTGCTCTCGGCATCAGGGTCCACCGGAAACTCTACCCTGGGCTCCACCACCGGTCTTGGACCTCCAGTAGGTAAAATGACCGCCTCCGCCAAGGCGAGCGCCTGTTGGACTACATGCGGGTCGCTGGTCAGCACTTGTCGCGTGTAAAACATGCTGGCGGCATTTTCGCGTGGCTGCGCGTTGCCATACCGTATGGGCGCGCCCGACCAACGTGCCAGCAGCGCCGAACGGACCGCCCCTTGGAAATCAATGACCGCGTCATATTCAATTCCGCGCAGCTGACTCAAGCCCACGGCCATCTGCTGCCAGGTGTTGA
>JBEKED010000011.1:0-25427 GCA_050014035.1 Terriglobales bacterium | reverse complement strand
ATAGTCGGTCATGTTCGGAGCGCCGTCGAGGTACAGGATGCGCTCCATCAGAATCTCGGCGTGCTGCATTTCTTCGATGGATTCCTTGCGGATCTGCTTCGCCATCCGTTCATAGCCCCAGTTTTCGCACATCTCCGCGTGCAGAAAATATTGGTTGATGGCAGTGAGTTCGGCTTTGAGCACTTCGTTCAAAATGGCAATAATCTTTGGGTCGCCTTTCATAGTTCGCCTCTCTTCTTTTTCTCTCTCTTGCTCTGTTTCAACGCAGAATTGGATGGAAAAAATTCCGTTTCTCGTTCGCGTGCGCAACTTGGTATTGCCTGAGAACTGAACAGAGAATTGTACTAGAAGAGAAGAATCAGGAGCCGGATCCCGACGCCGCCGCGGAAGCATTGGGCGTTTCCGGTGCCGCCGGATGGCTGTCGGTCGGTGAGACGGGCTTGGCTGGGACCGCTCCGTCAACCACGCGATGATTCAGGCAGTAGAGGGCGAGTTCCAGACGGTCGGCCACTCCCAGCTTGTCATAAACCTTGCGCAGATAATTCTTGACGACCTGTTCGGTGGTGCCCACCCGCAAAGCAATTTCTTTGTTCTTCATTCCCTGCGTGACGCAAGAGACAATGAGCGACTCCTTGGGGGTAAGCGACACCTTGGCCCGCGAACCTGCCGGACGCATGCCTTGAGTACGAAAAGCCTGCATCACCCAGCCGATCGCGCGGCTGTCGAGCCACGGCTCACCCTGAGCGACTTTGCGCAGACATTCCACCAGCATTTCTGGCTCAATCTCGCGCGAAACGATGGCATGAGCGCCGCGCCGGAACATTTCGAGCGTCATCTCCTGGTCCGGCTCCTGCAGCACAACCACCAAACGGCAGCCTGCGTTTTGCCTTAGTAGATCGGAAACTGCGTCGGCTGGATTCGGAGACAGGACAGCTTCGAAGATCACAATGTCAGCCGAAAACTTCTGGATGGCGGCAACAGTCTGCTCCAGACTCTCAGCTTGGCCGACAACTCTTATATCGTCTTCGAGGGCGAAGATCTTCCGCAGCCCGGCGCGAAATATGGCTTGGGTATCCGCCACAATTACGCGGATTGTGCCTTTGCCGTCCTCAGGCTGACTGCCCAGGCTTGGCTCAACGCTGACCGGAGTGCTGACCGGACTGCCGACCGAAGTGCTGCCCATCCGTCCTCTTTTTTCGCGCCCTACCAGACGCGGCCACTTTCCTACTGAACTATCCTACGTAACCGCGCAAACTTATCTGCGCTCAAAACGGTATTCATCAATCACCACGCCGACTCCACGTCGGCCACCATCTTCAAAACTGCGCACCACTCGTCCGCGACAATCTACTTGCACATCGGCTTCTGCGCCGACGACATCGGCGGGAAGAGAGAGCGTAAAGTCGACCGCGGAACCAACCGGCACGTCGGCATCCATGCGGAACAAAACTCCATTGGCGGAGATGTTCTCGGTCTCGATTGTTTTTGCCGCGACTGCTGCGGCCGCAACTCCAGACTGACTGACTGCCGACTTCAAAGCGACGGGCAGCTTAATCGGAAAGCGCGGAGCGCCTTGCACATCCGTATAACTTCTTCGACTCTTGCTGCCATCAGCAGCGGTTCCCTTGGCGGCATCAGACACGTTTGCGACGACCTTCCTTCCGGTTCGTGCCGTGCACAGCTCAGATTGAGCATGTGCACATTTCAGGCCGAGATTACACCTCAGCAGGGCACGATGAAAAGTTACGGAAGTCATGGAACAAGGGCGGCGAAGTGTCGATGGTACAGCAGCTTAGGGGCGTAGATGAGAGGTGGGTTGGGCACCGCGGCTGCGAACGATTACAATCAACGGCGCACTTCTCCTGTGATCTTCTCTTGTGATCTTGGTTTCCAATTTGTTCCCAATCTTTCCCGGCGATTCTTCACAAGGTGAGAGTGTTGCTGTGAGATTGTGATGAAACCCGCACCCGGGATGGGGCACACGGCGGCGGCGTCAGTGCACGCCGGGCGCGGCCACTGCCAGCGGAGTTCTTTTGTGCGCAACGTCGATCAGGAAGCGGCCCGCGTGCAGATGGTCTTCCTTGTGGCTCGCGCCGGCATGATTCGTGTCGGTCTGATTCGTGTCGCCATGGTTCGTGTCGCCATGGTTCGTGCCGGCCTGGTTCGTGCCGGCCTGGTTCGCGCCGGCTTGGTTCGTGCGATCTTCGTCCGCGCCTCCGGAATCGCTCCACACGGCTCCAATTTCGACCTTGCCGTTGCCGGCATGCGCGGCCGCGATCTTGGTAGGTTGGCGACGCCGTTTTTCCACGTAGGCTTTGATCACTTGCGCCGCGGTCCGGGCGGCGAGATATCCATGCTCGCCTTCTTCGAGCAGCGTACATACAACGATTTCCGGATCTCTCCTTGGCTCCACGCCCACGAACCAGCCATTGTCCTTGAACTTCTTGCCGCCCGCGCCCAGCTTCGCCTTCAGCGCGTTGCTGATGGTCTGCGCGCTGCCCGTTTTGCCGGCAAAATCGATGCCCTGCAGATGCGCGCTGGGCGCAGTTCCAATCGGCGCGACCACGTTCGACATGGCATCAGTGATGAGTTCCCAGTTATTGGGATCAATGGGCACCCGCGTTTGATCGGGCGTATTCGCTGCCGGAACCACATTGGCCGGCAAATCCGTAGGATTGATGACGTGCGGACGCACCAGTAGTCCCCCACTGGCAATCGCGCCAAGGGCACGCGCCAACTGAATTGGCGTGGTCGCCACCGCGCCCTGCCCGATGCCCACTGAAATAGTTTCTCCGGCATACCACTTCTGTTTGAAGTTGCGGATTTTCCATTCTTCCGACGGCATCACGCCACTGACTTCCTGCGGCAGGTCAATGCCGGTCTTCTGCCCCAGCCCAAACGCAGTGGCGTACTTGGCAATGCGGTCGATGCCCAGCTTCTCGGCCAGCGTATAAAAGAAAACGTCGCACGACTGATAAATAGCCTTGCTGATGTCGACCACGCCGTGCGTGCGGTGCTCGGCAACCACCCAGCATTTGAAATAGCGGCCATAAAAATTGGCTCCGCCGCCGCAATTCACGTGCATGGTCTGGGCTATGCCTTCCTGCAAGCCGGCCGTCGCCATGATGATCTTGAACACCGACCCCGGCGCCAGTTGCGCCTGAATCGCTTTGTTCAGCAGCGGATGGTCGGGATCGTCGATCAGCTTGTTCCACTCATCCCGCGAAATCTTCACCGCAAAATCATTGGGATCGAACGTCGGCCGGCTCACCATCGCAAGGATTTCTCCGGTGCGCGGATTCATGGCTACGATCGCGCCATTCCTCCCGTTGAGCGCCTGCTCGGCCGCAATCTGCAGATCGAGATCCACCGTCAATTTGAGCTGTTTGCCCGGCTCAGCGGGAGTTTCGCCCAGCCGTCCCACTTCGCGCCCGTGGCTGTCGACAATCGCGCGCCGCGATCCGTTCTTGCCCATCAGAATGCTGTTGTACTGCTTCTCGACTCCGCTCACTCCCACCACGTCGCCGGGGCTGTAGAGTTCGAACTGTGGCTGGTTGAGCATGTCTTCGGTGACTTCTCCGACGTAGCCGATCAGGTGCGCCATGAAGCCGTTGCGCGGGTACAGACGGCGATGCGCCATGATGGTTTCAAGTTCGGGCAACTCGTTCTTGTGCGCGGCGATGAATGCCAGTTCGTCGGGAGTGATGTCGTCCTTCAGGAACATCGGTTGGTACTGCGGCATCGAGGAGACGCGCCGGATGCGCTGGCGAACTTCGTCGGGATTCAAGTGCAGGCCCGCGGCAATGGCATCCGCATCCGCTTTCAGATCGCGCGTGGAATCCCGCAGCAGAAGCGCGGAAAATGAGGGATAGTTGTCGACAATGGTCCGGCCTTCGCGATCCAGGATTTTGCCGCGCGGCGCGAGAATCGGCACATTGCGAACGTAGTTCTGCTCCGCCAGTTGCGCGTAATGGCCGCTCGCCATCACCTGCAACCGCCATAGCCCGTATGCCAGCAGCAAGAAAATGAACAATACGACGTACTGCACGGCGGTCAGGCGAATCGCGGAAACTTTTTCTTCGCGGCCGAACATTTGCCCTCTGCTACAGTCTCGGTTGCTTGTAAGTCCCAGTCCAGCGGAGGCGACGGGGGCTCACCTGGAATCAAAATCTGCGATTGCCAATGGCCCTGAAAACCTACGGGAAAAGTTAACTGTATTCTAACGCTTGACCTGTCTTGCCCGGAACATCGCCCCCGAACGAAAGTTTTTCAGTTGAAACCTGGGATTGCGGCTGATCATCTTAGCTTGGGGGTAGGGCAATCCATGCCAGGGCAATCTATGCCAGGGCAATCCATGCCAGGGAATGGTTGCAACCGGTCACGAGGTCATGTCCGAACGGGAATTGAAGTTGTCACCTCCACGGGCAACAATACCCATTAGACTCACGTCGGACTAAGTTCCGACCAGGGAATCAATGCGGATTCGCAGTTTCATCATCGCCTACGCGCTTGTGCTTGCCATCCTGCTGTTCGCCGATCGGCGGCCGGGTCCGGCGCAGGAGGATCGCTATTCGCGCGTCGTAGACCTGACGGCTGGGGAAACGGCGACGGTGTCACGCACTTCAATGCCGGAATCCCGAACACACATCATTGCTCCGGGTGCGCTCATTCCCGGGACTTGGACTGCGGGCCAGATTCCTCCGCAGCGGCTCATCGCTCCACTGGTGGTTATGGATTTGAGCGTCAGGAACACATTGGCCGACGGCAGCGCGCAAATTTCTCTCGACGATATCGCTGCGTGGGAATCGCACAACGGCATGATTCCACAAGGCGCGGTGGTCGCTATCCGCCGCGTCGGTTCGTCGGAAAATTTGTCCGATAATTTGTCCATGGATATGTTGACTCCGTTCCCCATCGCGCACGATGCGGCGATGTTTCTTATCGAAGCCCGCAACACCATTGGTTTTGCCGTCGAGACGCCCGTGAACTTCACCTTCGACCGCACGCTGGCCCAGCAACTCGCCTTGCACGGGAACTATGTGTTGGAGGGAGCGGAACGCTTCACCTCGCTGCCTGCGACTGGGTCGCTTATCATCGTCGCCCCGGCAAAAGACAAGAAGCCGGGCTCAGGCGCGGTCCGCATCCTGGCCATGGTGAGATAGCCGGTCTTCGCTCTTAGCTTTTGGCTCTTAGCCCGTAGCTGCTCTTACGGCAAGCCGGCCTTCCACGCCAGATAACTTGCGGCTTCGCGCATTACGGCTACAAAACGCTCCCACGAAGAGTGTGGACGCGACTCTGGCCTGGGCGCCAGCTCTACTTGCACGCCTTCATGCTCGAGCAGCGCCCGAATGCGAAATACGTGATAGGCATCGCTGACCGCAATACAACTGTGCATGCCGTTCGCGCGCATAATGTTGGCCACTCGCGCTGCCGAGTGCGCGGTGTCGGAGCCTTGCGTCTCCGCGATCAAAGCTTGTTCGGGCACGCCACGCCGCAGAAAATAGTCTCTACCCACGCCGCCCTCGCTGAAATCCGGATCTTGCCCTGCTCCTCCCGTCGTGATCACCACCGGCGCCATTCCCTCCTCAAAAAGTTCGTACCCATGATCGAGCCGTGCCTTGTACACGGGCGAAGGATGACCGGCGTACTCGGCAGCTCCAAAAATCGCGATCACGTCGGCTTTTTTGGTGGGAGTCTCCGCAGCGGCGCGCACGATGCGCGATCCCGTGATTCCGAAAAACAGCAATAAAGCCCCCAAAACGGCGAGCAAGATCAGCGGCCAGGGACGCATCCAGGAAGATTTCTCTTGGTCAGATAGATTGGAGTCTTCGGCCATAGACAGGCTTCAAGGTTTCGAAGTTACAATCTTCAGATTGACGCTCTGATCCTCCTTGAAACCTTGAAACCTGCGTTACGATAACGCTTCGACAATATCCTTCGCTGGAATCGCGCCTTCGCGCAGAATCTGCCACGTACCGTCTTGTTTGAAGTGCACGATCGTCGAGGAAACGGTCCGCGGAGATTTTCCGCCGTCGACAATCAGCGAAATGCGGCCCTGCAGTTGGCCCTCTACCTCCTCCGCGGTGGTGCATTCTACAGCGCCGCTCAGGTTGGCTGAGGTAGCAGTAATCGGAATTTTTGCCGCCCGCACCACCGCCAGCGGGATTTCAGCAGCGGGCACGCGCAGCGCCACGTTCCCCGTGTTCGCCGTAACTTTCAGCGGCAGATGCGAGGCCGCCGGCACAATCATGGTCAGCGGTCCCGGCCAGAACCGCCGCGCCAAAAGGTGAAAATCATCCGGCAGGGGACGCGCAAATTCCTCTGCCTGATCGACGTTCTCGATCAGCAGCGAGAGTGGCTTGTGCCGCAGACGTGATTTGATCTCATAAACGCGCTCGACCGCGCGCAGATTGAACGGATCGGCCGCTAACCCATAGAAGGTGTCGGTCGGCATGCCCAGCACCTGACCGGCTTGAATCTGCTCGGCAGCATACTTGATTAGCGAAGCTTCAGGCGTTGCAGGATCAATCTTCAGGATTTCCGCGCGCACTCTGGTCCCTTCCCGATTGTCGGCTTAAGACGTTGTCGGCTTAAACGTTGTCGGTGTAAACAATGAAATGTACCATACATCCTGACTTTGGAACCAACCTATGAAGCAAGACGCGAAGGCCGCTCGAACTCGCAAGCAGGCCGACCGTTTGCGACCCATTGCCGGCCGCCACAACCAGAGGCTGAAAGAATTGCGGCAGGCGTTCCGGCGAGCCGAACTGACTGCCCAGGGTGAGTGCGCCATTGAAGGTGTCAAGCTGCTGGAAGAAGCCTTGCGCAGCGGCCAGCATCTAGAGAGCGTATTCTTCAGCGAATCGGCGCGTCCGCTTGCGGGAAAACTTTTGCCCCAGATCAACGCACGCACGGAAACGATTGTTTTGCCGAATGCTCTTTTCAACTCGATCGCCCCGAGCGACGCGCCCCAGGGAGTGGCGGCGCTGCTGAAGTTGCGGAATTTCTCTGCCACGGAATTGCTTGATCGCTCGAGTGAGGGTCCGTTCGTCGTGGCTGCGGGCCTGCAGGACCCCGGCAACCTGGGCACGATTCTGCGCTCCGCCGAAGCGTTTGGCGCCGCCGGAGTTTTTCTGACCGAAGGCACGGTCAGCGTTTACAACTCGAAAGTGCTGCGCGGTTCGGCGGGTTCGATTTTTCGTTTGCCTTTTCTTCAGATCGCTTCGGCGGAACTGATTCCGCTCTTGCGTGCGCATGGCGTTCGCCTGCTCGCAACGTCGTCGCACCAGGGAACGCCGCTGCCGCAGATTTCATGGACTCTGCCGCTCGCGATCTTCATCGGCAACGAAGGCGCCGGCCTGTCCCGCGAACTCCTGCGCGAAATGGATGAGAGCCTCGTCATCCCTCAGGCTGCGCAAGTCGAATCGCTTAATGCCGGAGTCGCGGCCAGCATCGTGTTGTACGAAGCCGCGAGAAGTCGAAAGTGAATTGTGTAAGTTTGTAATCGGATAATTTGGTAATTTGAGAACCCAAAATCGCGGAGCGCTACGGGGAGCGTTAGATTATTTTCAAATTACACAAAATTTCCAAATCGCTTCTCTGGTGAAATGATCTTGTGAACTCATGAACCTGTTTCCATCCATCCCGCCTGAAGACTCTGCCGCCCCGGGCGCGCGCCCGCTGGCCGACCGCATGCGGCCGCGCACGCTCGATGAATTCGTCGGACAGGAACACCTGGTCGGGCCAGGCAAACCGCTGCGCGTGCAGATCGAGCATGACGACCCCACATCGATGATCTTCTGGGGTCCTCCGGGCACCGGCAAAACTACGCTCGCCAAGATCATTGCCCGCATCACCAAGGCCGACTTCATCGAGTTTTCCGCTGTGCTCGCCGGCATCAAGGAAATCAAGCAGGTCATGAGCGATGCCGACCGCGCCCGCCAATACGGTACGCGCACCATCGTCTTCGTCGACGAAATTCATCGCTTCAACAAAGCGCAGCAAGATGCATTCCTCCCGCACGTCGAAAAAGGCAGCATCCGCCTGATTGGCGCCACCACCGAAAATCCGTCGTTCGAAATCAACTCGGCGCTGCTCTCGCGCTGCCGCGTCTATGTGCTCAAGCCGTTGACGGAAGATGAAATCGTCCTTCTCCTCCGCCGCGCCCTCAGCGATACTGAGCGTGGCCTGGGCACGATGCATCTGGAAGCTTCGGACGAATCGCTGCGCAAAATCGCCGCCTACTCCAGTGGCGACGCCCGCAGCGCCTACAACGTTCTGGAAGTAGCCGCCGCCCTCTCCCGCTCGACCGATAAAGAGGCGGGGCGGGCCGCGTCTCCCGACGCGAGCGCGACCATCACCGAAGCAACGATCCAGGAAGCTCTCCAGAAGCGGGTTTTGCTCTATGACAAGGGTGGCGAAGAGCACTACAACATCATTTCCGCGCTGCACAAGTCGGTGCGCAACAGCGATCCCGACGCCGCCCTCTATTGGCTTGCCCGCATGCTCGAAGCGGGAGAGGATCCGCTCTATATCGCCCGCCGCGTCGTCCGCATGGCAGTCGAAGACATTGGTCTAGCCGAACCGAACGCCCTCGCCTTGTGTATGGCCGCGCGGGATGCCGTCCATTTCATCGGCATGCCCGAAGGCAATCTCGCGTTGGCGCAAGCCGTCGTCTATCTTTCGATCGCGCCCAAATCGAACGCGCTTTATACCGCGTATGGCGCGGTTCTGCAGGACGTTGAGCAAACCGCCGCCGAACCCGTCCCGCTGCACTTGCGCAATGCGCCCACTCGCCTGATGAAGGGCCTCGGCTACGGCAAGGACTATCAGTACGCCCACGACGCCGAAAATAAGGTCGCCGACATGCAGTGCCTGCCCGACAGCCTGCGTGACCGAGTGTACTATCGCCCGACGAATGAGGGCGTGGAGAAACGGATCCGCGAACGTCTGGAGGAGATCAAAGGGCTGAAGCAGCCGGGCTCCAATCGAAAATCAAGTCCAACAGCAGGCCGAACAAAAAGAGAATCTGAACCCTGATTCCTGCAATCTCATATCTAGTCAGTAGCTACCGGCAGGAGGGTTTTCATCGTGTCCACCGCCCCGCTCACGGATTTCGGCTTCACCAGCCAGCCTCTGCCCGAAACGTCCGCGGGAAGGATCGCAGAGCTAGTGCGTCTGCAAAAATTCGCGCAGCGCATCACCTCTACTCTCGACCTCGAGGAACTGGTTCCGCGGATCGTTGATGAGGTTGCAGAGTCACTTGGCTGCGTTGAAATCAACATCTATCTTCGCGATCCCAAACAGAATGAATTCATACTGACCGGCGTTCGCGGTTGCAGCGTTCACGGCAAGGGCCATCACCTCAAGCCGGGCGCTGGAATGGTGGGCCACGTTGCAGTCACGGGCAAAATGCACTACGCTCCCGACGTTACTCGCGACCCTTACTACATGGCCTGCGAGCCGGACACGCGCTCGGAAGTCGCCATCCCGTTGCAACGCGAGGGCGATCTGGTCGGAGTTTTCACCGCTTCCCATTGCGAACTGGATGCTTTTTGCCCCGACCAACTGCGGCTGTTACAAGCATTGTGCGCTCACGTCGCGGTGGCAGTGCACAACGCGCGGCGCTTTGGAGATGAACGCGAAAAGCGCGAGCGCATGAGCCGCGAGGCCGAAGAAGCGCGCTCCATTCAGCAGGCTCTTTTGCCGCGTAGCTCTCCTTTGATTCCGGGTTTCGCGGTGTCCGGACTTTCGATTCCGGCGGGTTCGGTCGGCGGCGATTGGTATGACTTTATTCCGTTGCGCGACGGACGCTGGGGCCTGGTTCTCGCCGATGTCTCCGGCAAGGGCACGGCTGCGGCGCTCCTCATGTCGGCCACTCGCGGCATGCTGCGCTCGCTCGCGCAAACCGGCTCCGGACCTGCCGATGTGCTAACGCGCCTCAATAACATGATGATTGAAGATTTTCCCGACGGCCGCTTTGTCACTATGGTCTATGCCGAACTCGACCCGTCGAGCCGCATTTTGCGAATGGCAAACGCCGGCCATCTGGCGCCGCTGCTGGTCGAGCCCTCCGGCCATCGCTGGATCAATCACGAACACGGCTTACCCCTGGGAATTTCTGCCAGCAAATTCTCGGAGACGGAGTTGACTCTCGGCAAGCATGCGCGCATCGCGTTTTATTCCGATGGCATCACCGAGGCGGAAACGGATTCCGGCGAGGAATACGGAGCTGAGCGACTGCTCGCCCAGATGCACTCACCGGACGTTACCCTGGACGGTCTGCTGGCAGACGTCAGGAAATTCGCGAACGGATCTGGCCTGCGTGACGATGCCACCGTGATTCTGGTGCGGACGCGCGCAACCGAACCAGATTCGAGCAAGAACGACTGATGCAGGGGTTGCGATTTCGCTAGCCGAAGCGCGCCCGGTGCTCTTTCAAAACGCAGCGATCCATCACCACGAAGATTCCGGCTTTGCGCGCCTTTTGCGCCGCAGGTTCGTTGATCACGCCTTCCTGCAGCCAGATCGCCGGAATCTTCAACTGAATCGCCTGTTCCACGATTTCGCCGACGTACTCGGATCGCCGGAACACATCCACCAGATCGATTTTCTGCGCCACGTCAACCGGTATTGCAAGCAATGACGGATACGACTTTTCTCCAAGAGTCTCTGCAATGTGCGGATTCACCGGGATAATCTTGTAGCCCGCGGCCTGCATGTATGCGGAAACGCCGTGACTCGGCCGCATCGGACTCTCTGACAATCCAACCACGGCGATCGTCTTCGCCCGCGATAACAATTCGTGAATAGGATCCGATTGCTGCAAGAGCTTCCGTCCTTTCAGGTTTTTTTTTCCATCTTCTGCTTGTACATCCGCAGCGCCAGCTTGCGAATCGTGTCGGAAACCTCTTTGTTGCCCGACAGATTCTTCAGGTCGTGAACCAGCAGGTTCTTCATCAGGGTAAGCGAGAGATCGAGCGGGGTGCGCGGGTTGAACACCAGATTCCGCATGATGTTGTAATTCTTGGCGAACTTGCGTTTCAGCGGAATCGCGCGCAGCACCGACTCCAGGACATTCTTCTGTAGCGCATACCCTTCGACTTCAGTCTCCGAAACTTTGGGTGAGTCGAGCACGGCCAACGATACCAGCTTGGTGGAATCGCGAATCAGAATCGACCGTTCCTCTTTGCCCCCGCGCATCGCCAGCGCGATCCGGCCCTTGATGTCGAGGTTGGAAATTTTCTGCAACGTGCTGTCGCGCCGGTCCTCATGAACGGGAAGCTTTTTTGCATGCACAGCGGCCGCAGCCGCCGACTTTCCCGCAGCCGCCGCTGACTTTCCCGCCGCGTCAGCACTTGCAACCTCGCTCGCCGCAACCTCGCCTCCCGCATCTTCGTGAACCGGTCCCAGTGGCTCGAACGGTTTGTCCTTTTCGGCTGCCACCTCCGCTGCATTCTCTTCCAGATACTTTGTGACCGTGCTCTCGATCACTTCATCCGGAACACCTGTATCAGTTGCGTCCCTATCTCCAGCGCGTCGAGTTTCTAAAGCAGCCAGCTTACCTGCAATCTCGCCGAGTTCGTTGGGACGCAGGTTGGCGTTCGATTGCAAAGCCTGCAACAACCGCGGAGAACTCAGCACGCGCTGACTCTTCAGCAACGTTTCGACGACGGCGCGCGATCCCGATGTCGCCAGCATGTCCAGGGATCCTTCCTTCACTGACGGATTGTCCGCCAAGGCCGGCAGCAGACGAGGCCTCAGATTTTCCGGCGAAACGAAATATCCCAGCACCTCGGCGCTCGTCTGGGGATCGGCAGCGGCTGCCAGGCTGGCTTTTTCGTCCCATCCGGCCAGCGTAAGCCGCGCCTGCTCACCAAATAATTTGTTATGGAGCGCGAGATGCACCAGGATCTCAATCGTCTCCGCGGGCGGCGCGGAAAGCGCTCCGCGCGCCGCCGATTGCATCAGATTCGAGGGCACTTGCGAATTGCGGATTAGATCAATCATTCGGGGCATGGTTCATCTCCCGGAGTTTGCCGCGGCCTTCTTGCTGAACTTCTTCGTGGACTTCTTCGTAAACGCCCTCGGCAACTCGTGTGACAACCGTGGCTTCTTGCCCACAGCCAATTCCAATTCCGCGACGGAGATTTCGAGCTCGCGCGTGATGCGATTCGGGCCGCGCCGCTGGTATTCGTCGCTCAAAGCGCGATAGTACCAAAGCGTCCCTTCTCTTTTTCCCGTGAAGCGCGCCCAGATGGCTTCCCCGTGCTGCCGGTAATCGGCCAAAATCGTGCGAACGTTATGCAACTTGTCGGACGCCGAAACCAGTCGGGTCTCCGCCCCCGCGTGCTTTACCTCGCGCAGATAGTCTTTCTTGCGTTCCACCCATTCCGGCTTGGGCTCGCCGAAGGAATCCGTGCAACCCTCCACCATCTTCGCAACTCGCGAACCAAATTGCTTCCGAACTTCCCGCAGCCTCGGCATGCCGCCACAATCTTCGACCACATCATGCAGCAGCGCCGCAATCGCCATATCTTCATCACCGCCAGCTTCAAGCACCAGCGACGCCACCGCCATCAGATGCGAGATGTAAGGCACAGCGGACTGTTTCCGAGTCTGTCCGGCGTGCTTCTCGGCAGCGTAGCGAAAGGCGCGCTGCAGACGGGGACCAAGGCGCGGCGGTTTTAGCGAAATCTTCTTTCTCACTTTCATAACCCTAAAACCGAGTCATCCTGAGCGCAGCCAAGTCATTCGCGAAGCGAATGGCTCGGCGTAGTCGAAGGACCCCTACATTTTTCCCGCCGCTCCCTCGCAAGAGTTCTAACCACGCCAGCTAGCAGCCAACGCTTAAGCTTTTTTCTCGCCCCGCCGCATCCGCAAATACGCCTGCATCAGCGGCCGCAAATCACCGTCGAGTACACGATCCACGTCGCCGATCTCCAGCTTCGTGCGATGGTCCTTGATCATGCGATAAGGTTGCAGCACATACGACCGTATCTGAGAACCGAAATCGATATCCAGTTTCGAATCTTCGATCTTTTTCGTGACCTCACGCTTCTTCTCCAGTTCAAATTCGTAAATTTTCGACCGCAGCATGCTCATCGCTTTCTCTTTGTTCTTATGCTGCGAACGCTCATTCTGGCAATTAGCGACCAGCCCCGTGGGAATATGCGTGATCCGCACCGCCGAATCGGTCGTATTCACGTGCTGTCCACCCTTGCCACTCGAGCGGTAGGTGTCAATCCGAATGTCATCCGGCTTGATATTGACCTCGATGCTCTCGTCTATTTCTGGAGAAACATACACGCTGGCAAACGACGTATGCCGCCGCTTGGCTTGATCGAAGGGCGAAATCCGCACCAAGCGGTGCACGCCGATCTCGCTGGTCAAATAACCGAACGCATACTGCCCAATCACCGAAAATGTCGCCGACTTGATTCCGGCTTCTTCTCCGGGCTGGTAATCGTACATCTCGGTTTTGAATCCCTGGCGCTCGGCCCAGCGCAGATACATGCGCAAGAGCATCTCCGCCCAGTCCTGCGATTCGGTGCCGCCAGCTCCGGGATGAATCGTCATGATCGCATTCAGGCCATCGTTTTCGCCCGAGAGCAGCGTCTCGGTTTCGACGCGGTCGACCAGTTCGCGCAGAGACTCCAAGTCGCGCTGTATGTCAGCAGCAACGTTCTCACCTTCGCCCGCCAGATCGAAATAAGTGGCGATATCGTCGGTGCGGCGCGCCAAGTCGCCTTCGAGCGACAACAGGCTCTCCAGGCGCTTGCGTTCGCGCATTACCTGCTGAGATTTTTCAGGATTCGACCACAGATTGGGATCCGACGCCTGCTTTTCGATTGCGGCGAACTGCTGGCGCAGTTTGCCGGCGTCAAAGATACTCCCGCAGGTCGTGAACCTTGGTCTTTAGGGAAGTGTATTGCTGTTCGAGTTCATCTAGCATTTCTTATCACCCGACATTGTCTTTTTCGGTTAGTCGTTAGTCGCTCGTCGTTGGTCGTTCGCGAGCTCTTGCTAACGACCATCGACTAACGACCAAACACAAAACGCGCCACGAGCGCGCCTGCTGAAATTATCGCACAGAGGTATGCGAACCAATCGCCGTGGCGCGTGTAAAAGGTGGTTCCGGAAATCAAGGCGTAAGGCGCGGCCAGCGTCGTTCGGATCTTGCGTGGGGTTGCAGCCACGATCCGCCCATAAGGATCGATCGACGCCGTCATCCCCGTATTCGTTCCGGCCAGCAGCCACCGGTCATTTTCAATGGCCCGCATTTCGGTCTGCTGCAAGTGCTGTTTCCAGGCGCCGCTATCGCCGTACCAGCCGTCATTCGAGATATTCAACAGAACCTCTGCGCCCTGCAACGGTCCTTGCCGCACTTCGTCGGGAAAGATCGACTCATAACAGATGAACATTCCGAAGCGCTCGCCTCCGGCATTCAGTGGCGTGCGCGAGCTACCTCGCTGAAATTCCCCAACTTCCTTGGTCAGACCTCCGGCAAAGGCAAACAACTGCGGAAAGGGCAAATATTCGCCAAAGGGTACGAGATGCACCTTGTCGTAGCGTCCAACCCACTCACCCTTAGGATTGACCAGCGCGGCGGAATTGAAAATCTGCGAGGTTGTCCCGCCGCTGTGCATGGCGGGCGTGATTCCGATCGCGCCCGCTACCACCCAGGTTCCCGACTGCTTTGCAAGCGCGCTCACGGCATCCCGAAACATTGCATCGTTGGTGTAGAACGGCGAAGGTGACTCCGGCCACACAATCAAGTCGAAATGCGCTCCCGCTTCTTCTGCGGCCTCGCCGGCGGGATGCAAACTTAAAGCCGTCAAGTCCTGCAGAGTGTCCTGAAAATATTGTTTCGTCCACGCTCCGCCTTCGAGAACCGGAATATTCGGCTGCACCAAAAGCGCAGTGTGATCCGCCGCGACGGGAGGAGGCGACAATAATTGCCCCGCTTGCAGAATCACCGCGGCGACGCACGCCGCTGCCAGCAGCAACTTTCGCCGCTCCGCTGCTCCCCGGGGAGCCAGGAACGCAGCCGCGAATACGCTGTTCACGAGCGCGATTTCAAACGAGAGACCATAAACGCCGGTGAGCGTGGCAATCCGCGTGAGCCCAAAATTCGCCGTCTGCGAGTATCCCAGAATCTCCCATGGAAACGCGGTGATCCGCGTCCGGGCCAGTTCCACAGCAACCCACAGAAATGGAGCCGCTCCGAGCGCGCGCCGGATCGACGCTCCTGAAGCGGCGGTCTTCGATCCAGACTTATCTAATCTCTTGTCTGATCTAGACTGGTTTGAGCCTGTGACCTTCGCACCGGCAACAAGTGCCAGCAGCAGTCCGAACATTCCGTGGTAAAGCCCGACATACAGACAGAACAAGAAAAGCGCCAGCGCGGCGGCCGGAAGTGGCATTCCGCCATAGCGGTGCATGGTGTCGAAAATCCAATAGCAGGTTCCGGCAAACCAGAGAATCCCGCACAAGTAGCCCAGCAAAAACCCTTGCAACGGTGAGGCGGGCAGCAGACGCGTCTGATCGTTCCCCTGCAGTCGCAGTTGCAGAGTCTCCGAGGAACGCGCCCGCAAGATGGCAACGAGCAGCGGCGCGACTGCGATCCAAGCCAGCCAGTAAAGACCCGGCAGCGGAAAGATCACAATTTGAAGGGCCGCTGATACCAGCACCAGCCCCCAAGCGCTTCGGTGGATTTTGAGCACGCATCAGAATAGCAAACGGAAGGAGGCTCAGAGCTTCGGGCTGCGCGCTTCGAGCGACCGGTCGCGACTTCGCCGCTCGGTCACCTCACTTTTGGCGAATCCAAATCCGCGGGCTTCTGATCGTCGGCGTGAATCGCCCCGTCCTCCTCTGCGTAGAACGAGCGATGCTCACTATCGAGATGCTTGGGAGTGAGGGTGAGCACGAAACCCTCATGATCCGGACCTTCGTGGCGGGATCGGAAGCTGGCTGTGTAATCGCCGCGGTCGGTGGTGTGCGCCATCCGCTTCGTGAACGATGCTGTCCCCGCGAGCGCGTCTAACGAATCCGCGTACTTGCCATGGCGCTTCTTGTATGTGTTTTGCGCCCGCAGCACGACTCGCATGTAGCCGAGAGCCTGCGCTTCCGATTCGGACCGCGCCGGATCGCCCGCAAACTGGGGCTTGTATTCCGGCGAAGGTTGTGTCGGAGCTTGCGCCCAGCCAAATACCGCTCCCATCATGCCCAGCGCCAGAATCCCTGCATAATACCGGTGTATTGGCCTTCTGCTCATTGGCAAAACCCTCCTCGGCTGCCCGATTTCCGCGGTTACCCACGTAATTTGAATGGGCCAGCAATCATTCCAATTCCGTGCCCGTTCAGGCAAGCTTGAACAGGATGCAATCCTAACAGGGAAACCTTAATGAAAGCTGCCGTCGCCAGAAAGCCGCTTATACGTGTCGCCGTAGTGGAAAGCGATCCGCTGCGGTTTGTGGGGTTCCGGGCACTCTTTGATACCGAACCTGATTTGGAGTTAGTCTCCGCCTCGCTGGCCGACCTCAGCCAGTTGCCAAACATTGACCTCGTGCTGCTGGGGAATCGCGGCGGCCAGAACCTGTACGACATTATGGCCAGCATGAAAGCGGTGCGGCCCGATCTGCGAATTATCGTAACCGGCTCTGGCATGGATGATGAAAGCGTGCTCAAAGCCATCGCAGCTGGCGCCAAAGGCTACGTCGACGAGGCTGCGTCGCCAGCCGAGTTTATCCAGGCTCTTCGCATTGTTCATCAAGGCTCGGTGTGGGCTCCGCGGCGCGTGCTTTCGACCTTCATTGAACGGGTCAGCTCATCGCCGGGTCGCATCTTTCCGGCTGGACGCATTACCTTTACCGACCGCGAAAAGGAAGTTCTGGAGATGCTGGTAGCTGGACGTTCCAACAAAGAAATCGGCTCCGCTCTGGGCATTGAAGAGCGTACGGTGAAGGCGCACGTCGCGAAGTTGATGCGCAAAGTCGGAGTGCAAAACCGAATTGCGCTCTCTGTCCATGCCATCACGCATTCGCTGGTCACGGCGAAGTAAGGCTCTAACTGCCCGCGGAACAAGCGAAATCGTTGATGGCGACAGTTAAAGGCGGGGAGCTTTTGACGGCTCCCCGCCCCGGGACTCTTCGCTTCCCGCTAGAGTTACTGCTTAACGGCCGTCCCTTCCTCGTAGTTGCCGGAGTCGGTGATATCCACCAGGTTGAAGACTTGACCGCTCCCAGAGACTTGGATGCTGAAGCTGAGCGTAACTCCGCCACCAATGGTCAATGTTGCCGTACCACTGCCATCTGAGTTGAGAGTTGTGATCTCGAACGTCTGACCCGTTATTGTGGCGTCGCCGCATCCGGTAGTGTGGTAGGACCATACAGCGTCTGTCGCCACGCCACCGGAATTAAGGGTGAAAGTGACGAGCTTGCTGCCCTCGCCGCACCCACCCTCGCCGTAGACGGTTGCCTGCCACGCGCCTTTGAGTTTCGCCAGCGTAATCTCTGGCTTCGCTTTACCTTCCGCAGCAGCGGCTGGAATTGCGACTGCAACCAAGGTGACGAGCATTAGCGCGACCAGAATCGCAAGCCGTGCCGGTTTTGAGCTGAAGCGCGTATTGTTGTTTGTCGTTTTCATTTTGAATTCTCCTTAAATAGTTTTTTGGGGAAAGCTTGTACTGAATCTCGTTCGTGCGAAACTGTCAGACGCTGAGTTCCGCGTTCACACCAGAAAGCGGAAAGCGCGAGCCAATCGCCTCATCGGCCACAAAAAAAATCCTTCGAGCCATCGGCGGAAAGACCCGCTCCGAAGGTGATTGACGCCCGTCGAGCGCACGAATATCCTGTTGACCTTCTCCGGAAAGGGGCAACCGTAAGCATGCCCGTACCCATCCCCGAGGATCAGTCCGGTCCGGTCACCGAGCTTTTGCAGCAGTGGAGACAGGGGGACGAAGACGCCCTCCGTGCTCTAATGCCCCTGGTCTACAAGGAGTTGCGGCGGCTCGCTCACTATCACCTCCAATCCGAGCGGCCGGATCACACCCTGCAAAGCACGGCGTTGGTTCACGAGGCCTACCTCCGACTGCTGGGGAGCGAACCGGCAGAACTGGAGAATCGGGCACACTTCATCGCCGTAGCTTCGCGCCTGATGCGTCAAATTCTGGTCGACTACGCCCGCAGCCGTCGCGCGGCCAAACGCGAAGGGGGATGCCGGATCGACTTCGACGATATGACCGCCCTGCCCGTCAAGGGAGACGTGGACCTTCTGGCCTTGGACGATGCTCTGGACGAACTGTCTCGCGTCGACGAGCGCCAAGCGAAGATCGTAGAGATGAAATTCTTCGGAGGGCTGTCGGCTCCCGAAATTTCTCAAGTGCTCGGGCTTTCCCGCGCTACCGTGGACCGCGACTGGGCGACCGCCCGCGTCTGGTTGCATCGCCAGATCCAGAGAACGGCATAGCTATGACGGTCAATCGCTGGGAGGACGTTAAAGAATTGCTGCACCAGGCCATGCAGCTTGCTCCCGGCGAGCGAGCACGGTTCCTCGACCAGGCCTGCTCTTCCGATGCTGCACTCCGCGCCGAAGTGGAGTCACTGCTGTTGGCCGACGAAGGTGTTCGCTCCAGTTTCCTGCAATCGCCGCCCTTGGGAGCGGACTCGGATCAAACCGAAGCGGTCGCCGGGTTGCAATCCGGGCAGGTTTTCGCCCAGCGTTTTCAACTCGTCCGCAAGCTGGGTGAAGGAGGCATGGGTCAGGTCTGGCTTGCCGAACAGACTTCCCCGGTAAGGCGCCAAGTCGCTCTGAAGCTGATCAAGGCAGGCATGTACGACGAGGCGGTGGTGCAGCGCTTCCAGGCGGAGCGGCAGTCGCTTGCGATCATGGATCATCCCGCCATCGCCAAGGTGTTCGACGCCGGAACGACGCCACAAGGCCAACCATACTTCGTGATGGAGTATGTACCGGGGCTGCCGATCACGGAGTATTGCGATCGGAAGAGACTGAGAATTCGAGAGCGGTTGCAACTCTTCATTCAGGCCTGCGAAGGCGTGCAACACGCGCACCAGAAAGCGATCATCCATCGCGATCTGAAACCGGCCAACATTCTGGTGGTGGAAGTCGACGGCAAACCAGTGCCGCGGATCATCGACTTCGGGCTCGCCAAGGCGGTTAAGCCGCAGGCGGACGGCGAGACTCTGTTTACGCAACTGGGACATTTTGTCGGAACACCCGGATACATGAGCCCTGAGCAAGCCGATCCTAACGTGCGGGACATCGACACGCGCACCGACGTCTATTCGCTCGGAGTCGTTCTCTACGTGCTGCTGGCCGGGTCGCAACCGTTTGAAACCAGGCAGAAGCAGCCGCTCGATGAGTTGCTAAGAAAGTTGCGCGAGGAAGAACCGCCGAGCCCGAGCACCAAGGTCAGCACGGATCGCGACACCTCGAGCGCGACGGCCGAAGCGCGCGGCACCGAGCCCAAGCAGTTGGTGAAGTTGCTGCGCGGCGACCTCGACTGGATCACGATGAAGGCGCTGGAGAAGGATCGCGTCCGCCGTTACGCCTCGGCTTCGGAACTGGCAGCGGACGTCAAGCGGTATTTGAATCACGAAGCGGTGCTGGCGGTTCCCCCTTCGCTTGCATATCGGGCGCGCAAGTTTGGGCGCCGCTACCGTGTGGCGCTGGCAACCGCAACTGTGATCGCCCTGGTGTTGGTGGTCGCGGCCGTGGTCAGCATCCGGCAGAGCATACGCGCCAACCGGGAAGCGGCTGTCGCCGAGGCGGTCAATGAGTTTCTGCAGAACGATGTGTTGGCCCAAGCCGGCGCGTCTGCCCAATCGGGATCGAATGCGAAGGCGGACCCCGATCTGAGGGTGCGCACGGCTTTGGACCGTGCAGCAGAGCGGATCGAGGGCAAGTTCGGGCAGCAACCTGAAGTGGAGGCATCCATCCGAGACACGATGGGATGGACGTACAAGGACTTGGGTTTATACCCGGAGGCGCGGAAACAACTGGAGCGGGCGCTGGAATTGCGCCGCCGCGTGTTGGGAGCCGAAGACGCGAAAACCCTCCAAAGTGCAGCGCGCCTTGGAGCGGTTGCTTACTACCAAGGCAAGTATGCCGAGGCGGAGGTACTCGAAAGCCAAGCTTTGGGGGCTCAGCGCCGTGTGTTGGGGCCAGAGCGTCCGGACACGCTTCTGTCCATGAGCAACTTGGCTCTCGTATACAGGAATGAAGGCAAGTACGCGCAGGCCGAAGCACTCCTGGCAGAGACCTTGGAAATCCGGAAGCGCGTGTTGGGGCCAGAGCATCCGGACACGCTGAGTTCCATGAATAACCTGGCTATCGTCTACGAAGATGAGGGAAAGTACGCGCAGGCCGAGGAACTCGACGCCCAGAGCTTGGAGATCCGGAAGCGGGTGTTGGGGCCAGAGCATCCGGACACACTGAAATCGATGGGTAACCTCGCTCTCGTCTACGAATTCGAGGGCAAACACGCCCAGGCGGAGTCACTCCTTGTCCAGACCTTGGAGATCAGGAAGCGCGTGTTCGGGCCAGAGCACCCCGAGACGGCTGCAACGCTATACAACCTGGGCTGCTTTGCGGCGCGACGAGGAGACCAAGACCAAGCCTTTGCGCTGTTCAGCCAGTCCGTGGATCACGGACTCCCTCCGTACCTTGACCTGGGAATGGAAAAGGACAGCGATCTCGATTCGCTCCATGGCGACCCGCGCTTCGCCGCCCTCGTGGCACACGCGAAACAAGTCGCTGAAGCCAAACAGAAATCCGCGGCCACACAGGCATCCAAGTGAGGCGGCGTTTCCACCAGTTCGATGCTGTCCAACGTGAACTGCCCCCGGTTACCTAAGTACAGTGACCCTCGTAATCTTGTCCGCTTTTGGCAGCCGTCGCATACTCGCTTCACCTACCACAGAACCTGGGAGACGGGGTTGGAAACGGAGATTAGGGTCGCCGATTTCAACCCCGCATTTTTTTGCCCCAGTGAAACTTCCGAAACTAATCCTCAAACCCTCGAACCCCGTCAGAAGCCGAAAGTTTCGCCAATGGTTGAACGCTGTTGAGCGGCACTCTTTCAAAGCGAGGGCGAAACCTGAGCCCGACTCAGCCTGATCACTCCCCGGATATCCCACCTTTCGCGCTTGGCATCGAATAGAATCAGAGACAACGAAAGCGATACTCTTATCTCCCAAGTGAGGCATGATGCGAAGGTCCCTCGTTCTGCTGCTGCTCGTTTGGTTCCTGACATTTTTCCAGGCAATGCTTGTTTCCGCCGCTGCTCAAGGGGATGCCAAGCCCGCGGCCGGAACACCCGCGGGAGCGACGCCGACTAGCGCTGCCCCGGTGGCGGCTATCGCTGCTACGCCCGACATCGACGCTCGCGAGCCCAACACCAGGGCTTCCGGACGGGTCGAGGCCGCCGGCACCGTGCTCGACGAAATTCAGGCGGCGCCGGACCAGCGCATTCCGGAAGAGATTCTCGGTTCCGCTGAATGTGTGGCCGTGGTTCCGTCGCTGCTGAACGCTGGCTTTGTCTTCGGCGCCCGTTATGGCAAAGGCATTGCCAGTTGCCGAACTCCGAAGGGCTGGAGCGCGCCCGCTTTCTTTATGATTGGCGGGGGCAGTTTCGGGTTGCAGATCGGCGGCCAGGCAACCGATGTCGTCATGCTGATCATGAATAAGCATGGGATGGATGACCTGCTGTCGAGTAAATTCAAACTCGGCGGCGATGCCAGCGCGGCCGCGGGACCGGTGGGACGCCACGCCTCAGCCGATACCGATTGGAAAATGAGGGCAGAAGTTCTGACCTACTCGCGCTCTCGCGGCCTGTTCGCCGGGCTCGAACTCAACGGTGCGGTCATCAAGCAAGACAAGGACAGCACGCGCGAATTCTACGGGCGCATGGTGCCCTTCAAGACTTCGCTGAAGGGCGATATCGACGCTCCCAAGGACGCTTACCCATTTCTGAGCACGCTCGCCAAGTGGGCGCAGGAAGCCGCTAAGTAGTAAAGTTCTCATTTCCCGGTTCTCAGTTCTCAGTCTTCAAGTCCGTTACTGAGAACTAAGAACCGGGAACTGAGAACTGTCCCGTTGCGAGAACGCCTTGAGTACGCTCTGGTCTGGTCCTGGGTCAAGATCCTGGGCTCGCTCCCCCGTCCCATGGCGCGCGCCCTGGGAATCGCACTCGGGCTGACCGTATACGCGCTTCACGGACGTCTGCGTCGCGTCGGGCTGCGCAACCTTTCTCTTGCCTTCCCCGAAATGTCGGAGCGCGAGCGGCGCCGCCTGCTTCGCGGAGAGCTCGTCTCGCTCGGACGGCAGCTTGCCGAAGTCTGCCTTTTCCCGCGATACACGCGTGAAAATGTTTCCCGCGTTGTCGTCTATGACGGTTTTGAAAACTTCGAGCGCGCATATGCTCGCGGCAAGGGCGTATTGTTTCTAACCGGACACCTCGGGGCTTGGGAACTCTCCGCTTTCGCTCACTCTCTGCAAGGGCATCCGCTGTCGATCGTGATGCGGTCGCTCGATAATCCCTACGTTGACACGCTCCTCCAGCGCTACCGAACGATGCACGGCAATCGTACCGTCGACAAAGACGATTTCGTGCGCGGCCTGCTTTCGGCCATGCGCGCAGGCGAGACCGTCGGCATTCTCATGGACACCAACATGACTCCGCCGCAGGGTGTGTTCGTCGATTTCTTCGGAATTGCGGCCTGCACCGCCAGCGGCCTCGCCCGTATTGCTCTCAAAACCGACGCCGCCGTCGTACCAGGATTTACCGTCTGGGATGCGAAACTGCGCAAATACATTTTGCGATTCGATCCTGCCGTCGAGCTGATTCGCACCAGCGACAATGAGGCCGATATAGTCGCCAACACCGCCCGCTTCACGAGAGTCATCGAAGACTCTGTCCGTCGCTATCCCGACCAGTGGCTATGGGTGCACCGGCGCTGGAAGACGCGCCCGCCAGGGGAGCCACCGCTGTACTAGGCTGGTGGTGAGAAGACGGATGTCCGCGAGTGTCAAGGGTTGCGTTGGGGCAGGTGCCCCCACCTGCCCAGCCGAGCAGAGCTCGGCGCTCCCGCGCGTGGACAGGGAGTCGCGTTGTGCACGACTGCCCCGGAAAGCGACAATAGAAACCCATGAAGCAAACCTTGCGCGATCTAGCCGAAAAGCTCGGCTGCCGTCTCCGCGGAGACGGATCCATCACCGTAAGCAACATCTCCAGCCTGCAATCCGCCAATCGCGACAGCCTGATTTTTGTGGAAGATGCTAAGCATCTCAACACTGCGCTTGCGTCATCTGCGGCCGCCGTAGTCGCGCCGGAGTTCGCGGATCAAGGCTTCGCCGCCAAAACCACCAAGCCCATCCTGATCTCCGCCCAGCCGCGCCTGACTTTTGCGCGAGCCGCGAAGCTGCTGCGCGACCCCGAGCGCAATCGCGGCATCCATCCCTTCACCGTCGTTCCACCCTCCGTCGAGATCGGCAAGAACGTAGCCGTCGCGCCGCGTGCCGTTCTTGGCGAACACGTCAAGATCGGCGATGAAACGACCGTTGGCTGCGGCGCGGTGATCGGCGACGACGTGGTAATCGGAAGCCATTGCCGCATCGACGCGAACGTCACCATTTACCCAGGTACAACTCTGGGCGACCGCGTCATCGTGCAGGCTGGAGCCGTGCTGGGCAGCGAAGGCTTTGGTTACGTCCGCGACGCGCAAACGGGACGCTACGAACAATTCCCGCAGGTTGGACGCGTCGTGATCGAGGACGACGTTGAGATCGGAGCCAACTCGACCGTCGACCGCGGCGCGCTTGACGAGACCCGCATCTGCCGCGGCACAAAAATCGATAACCTCGTCCACGTAGGCCACAATGTGCGCATCGGCGAGGACGTCGTCATTGCCGCGCAGACTGGGCTTTCCGGAAGTGCGACCGTCGAGGATCATGTCATCATCGGCGGACAGGTGGGGATTGCCGACCACGTGCGCATTGAGGAAGGCGCGATTCTGGGCGCGCAAAGCGGCATCCCCAGCAAAAAAGTGATTCGCGGCAAAGGAGTCGTGTTCTGGGGAACCCCGGCGCGACCGATTCGGGAGTATCTTAAAGAGCTGGCGTTTTTGTCGCGCTCGACAAAGAAAGATCGTTGAATTTAGAACAGCCTTTAGCTGTTAGCTCTTGGCTCTTAGCTGAGCCCAGACGCGGCAATCCGCGTCTTTAGCGGGGCCATCTGTCTAGCGACTGGAGGTAAAGAGCTGACAGCTAAGAGCAAAAAGCCAAGAGCTAAAAGCTAAAAGCTGCCCTATGCCCATTGTCGTCATCGGAGGACACTCCCGCAGCGTTGGCAAAACCAGCGTAGTCGTCGGCCTGATCGCGGCACTGCCGGGCTTGCACTGGACCGCCCTTAAGATCACCCAATACGGACACGGTGTCTGCTCGGCCAATGGCGAGGCCTGCGACTGTGCCACGGCCGATCATTCCTGGGCTGTGTCGGAAGAGAAAGACCGCTCGGGCGAATCCGACACTTCGCGATTCCTGGTCGCGGGAGCCGATCACTCCTGGTGGGTTCGCACGCAGCAAGGGCATCTTGCGGAAGCTATGCCGCGCATCCGCAAAATTCTGGCCGCGACGCAGAACACGATTATCGAATCGAACAGCATTCTGCGTTTCGTGAAACCGGATCTCTATCTGACCGTGCTCGATCCGGCGACGGTCGACTTCAAAGCGTCCGCGCAAAACTATCTGGACCGCGCGGATGCCGTCCTGCTGCACGCCGCCGAAAGCTCCGATGGCCCCGCGTGGAAACAAGTCTCGCTGAAACCAGTTATGGATCGCCCGACCTTCGCGATCCGCCCGCCAAACTACGTGACGCCGGAACTCATAGAATTTGTCCGTGCTCGCTTACGTTCCGAAGATTCGCGGCGTACTCCACAGTTGTCATCCTGAGCGAAGCGAAGGACCTGTGCATTCCTTGCGGACGGCGAAATACATAGGTCCTTCGCTTCGCTCAGGATGACAAGTCCGAGGCTCTGCGAACTCAGCGTTCTCCGCGGTTCAAGGCCTTTACCCCGCATACATGGCGATCACGCGCTCAATCGCGCGCCGGCACACCGCACAAAACGTCTTATGCCGCGTGAACATGATGCAGTCGACTTCCGGACGATAGTAACCTTTGGCCTCGTAATTCGCGCCCTCGAAGGCTCCGACTTTGCCGACATATTTCTCGGCACGGAGCATCGCATCTTCCTTCTCGCGCTCTTTGCGGAAGAGTTGCTCCATCTCCGCTTCGGGCTTCCCCGCCGCTCGGAGCTCCTTGCGCTGCTTCTGAATATCCCGCTCGAAGCGATCAAACTCGTCCTGACCCCACGGCGTAGGCGCTGGTGTGCCCGCCGCAACCAGATCCT
>JBEKED010000010.1:0-26203 GCA_050014035.1 Terriglobales bacterium | reverse complement strand
CTCCACATTGATGGCAATGCGTATTTTCCAAGGCTTCTACACGTCCGGGAAAATTGCCAGCGTAGATGTAGCGCAATCCGGATTCGCGGCCGATGGAGACGGCGCGTTGCAAATCTTCGGGACGCGTATCGGCGGGGGAAGTCATTTTGTAATCCTGGTGAAAGGCGGTTACGTGCCAGGGGATATCGGGCGAAACGTTGGCTAGAAACGCGGTCAACTGGCGCAGTTCCTCGTTGCTGTCGTTGAAGCCGGGGATCAGCAGGGTGACGATCTCCAGCCAAACAGCCATCTGGTACAGAGTTTGGATGGTGTCTAGGATCGGTTGCAGGCGTCCGCCCAACTGGCGATAGTGATGGTCGTCGAAACTTTTCAGGTCTACTTTGTAGAGATCGATCCAGGGGCGGAGATAGTCGAGCACCTGCGGAGTACCGTTGCCGTTGGAGACATAGGCGGTCAACAGTCCCGCTTTGCGGGCTTGTTGGAAAATTGCTACCGCCCACTCGCTGGTGATGAGCGGCTCATTGTAGGTGCTGACTACAACTTTTGCGCCTTGCGCTTTCGCGTCTTTGACGAGCAGCTCCGGATCGGCTTGTAGGGGCGGAGAAATGGCTTGGGGATCGCGAAGGGCCTGCGAGGTCACCCAGTTCTGACAATAGGCGCAGTGCAGGTCGCAGCCCAGCATTCCGAAGCTGTAGGCCAGGGCTCCAGGGTGGGCGTGGAAAAACGGTTTCTTCTCTATGGGATCGCACTGCACTCCGGCGACGTAGCCCCAGGGAACATAGAGTTTGCCGCCTTGGTTGAAGCGGACCTTGCAGACGCCGGGTTGTCCCTCGGGAATTGGGCAGCAATGGCCGCAGGCATAGCAACGCACGCGGTCGCGATCGAGTTTTTCCCAGAGCGCGGGGTCGGCTTCGCGGACTCGGGCGTCGGTGGTAAGGATGTCTTGCAGCGTGGCCACAACTCCATTCTACGGCGGTTTTACTCATTGCTGAAAACTCAATTGGCGCTGCTGGGCCCCTAAAAGGGGCATTTCAACCTAAAGAACTGATGGCATCGCTAAACTTCTTGTATTCTCAGATAGATGCCGCAGAACTTCATTGAACGCCTGAAGCAATCGCCCGTGCTCTGCGACGGAGCGATGGGCACGCTCCTCTACGCTAAGGGCATCTTCATCAATCGCTGCTATGACGAGCTGAACTTGTCGCAGCCGGAGTTGATTCGCGGCGTTCACCAGGATTATTTGCAGGCTGGGGCTGAGATTATCGAAACCAATACTTTCGGTGGAAACAGTTTTCGGCTGGCGCGGCATGGCATGGCAGACCGTGTGCGCGATATCAACCTGGCCGGGGCCTCCGTGGCTCACGAAGCCGCCAAGAGTTTTGATGTCTGGGTCGCGGGATCGATTGGTCCGCTGGGCGTTCGCATTGAGCCGCTGGGCAAAACTTCCTTTGAAGAAGCCCGGGCGGCATTTCGCGAACAGGTCGCAGCTCTGGTCGAGGGCGGCGTGGATTTGCTGATGCTCGAAACCTTCGGCTACGTGGAAGAGTTGCACCAGGCCGTGCTCGCCTGCCGCGACGTGAAAGCGAAGATCCCAATCATCGCGCAGGTCACGATTGACGAGGACGGAAACTGCCTCGATGGCTCCGATCCCGAGGCTTTCGCCGCTCGACTGGCGGAGTGGAATGTCGATGTTCTCGGCATCAACTGTAGCGTTGGGCCGGTCGCGATGCTGGACGCCATCGAGCGCGTGCGCGCCGTGACTTCCCTGCCGCTGGCCGCGCAACCGAACGCTGGCATGCCGCGCTCGGTGGAAGGGCGGAACATCTACCTTTGTTCGCCGGAATACATGGCGAGCTATGCGCGGAAATTCGTGGCGGCCGGAGTGCAACTGATCGGCGGATGCTGCGGCACTACACCCGACCACATCCGGGCCATGAAATCGGCGCTGCGGGTGGACGGCGCGCGGGGCAAGACTGCGGTTACGGAGGCGATTCATTCGGGAGCCGCGCTCGTAGCTGCGGCGAGCGTTCCGATGGCAGAGCGCTCGCGGCTCGGCGCCAGGATTGCGGCCGGGGAATTTGTCACGATGGTCGAGATTGTGCCGCCCAAGGGTATCGACATCCGCAAGGAGATCGAGGGCGCGAAGTTCGTCAAGTCGGTGGGCGTGGACGCGATCAACATACCCGACAGCCCGCGAGCTTCGGCGCGCATGAGCAATCAGGCCTTGTCGCTGCTCATGCAGCAGGCGGTTGGCATTGAAGCCATTCTGCACTACACGTGCCGCGATCGAAATGTGCTGGGCATTCAGTCTGACCTGCTGGGAGCGGCGGCGACTGGAATCCGCAATCTGATTTGCATCACGGGAGACCCGCCGAAGATGGGGAACTATCCCGACGCCACGGCGGTGTTTGACGTGGATGCGATCGGGCTGGTGAATATTGTTCACAACCTGAACCGGGGATTGGATCTGGGCGGGAACCCGATTGGATCGGGCACTAGCTTTGTCATTGGGGTGGGGGCAAATCCCGGGTTGCCGAACCTGGACGAAGAGATTAAGCGCTTCGAGTATAAAGTGCAGGCGGGAGCGGAATACGTGGTGACGCAGCCGGTGTTCGACATTGGACTGCTGGAGGCTTTTCTCAAGCGGATCGAACACTGCCGCATTCCTGTGATAGCCGGAATCTGGCCGCTGATCAGCGCCCGCAACGCTGAGTTCATGAAAAACGAGCTACGGGTGTCAGTACCTGATGAAATTCTCAACAGGATGACTAAGGCCGCAAGCGCGGAAGCGGCTCGCGAGGAAGGCGTGGCCATTGCTCGCGAAATGCTGGCTGCGGTGCGCGATCGGGTGCAGGGTGCGCAGATCAGCGCTCCGCTGGGACGTTATGCTTCGGCGGTCGATGTTCTTGAGGCACTGGGCACAAAACGTCCGGCTTCTGTTTAATTTTGGGAACGCCGCGTAAGACCGATTGCACAAATTACAAAAATTCACTGGACATTTCGCGCGGGAAACTGCATTACAATATAAGCAGGAGCAATTGGATTGGTAAAGTTTGAAGATTGCCTCGAGCGTCTCGAGAAGATTGTTCAAGAACTGGAAAAGGGCGAGGTTCCTCTAGAGAAATCGCTGACGCTGTTCGAAGAAGGCATGCAACTTTCCGCAACCTGCCGGAAGCAACTGGAGGATGCGGAAGGGAAAGTAGAGATTCTGTTAAAACAGAACGGAAAGCTCCAAACTGAACCGTTCGAGCCCCCGGCCGAGAAAGCGTTACGCAAGTAGTAACGCGTTCCAGCTCGGAAATGATCAACGCCTGTGCTAGCAGATTGCTGTCGCAGCCAAGGCTGCCGTGTGAATCGCGGCGCATTCAGGGGGATGTATGGAAACACTTCGGATTGTCCTTTATCAGAATGACCCCAGAGCTGCTCAGAATCTGGCGGTCAGCCTTTCCCAACACTTTGAATCGGTTCACGTGGCCGGTTCGTATCGAGAAGTTCGTCTGGCGGTTGCCCGGCAGCGCGCCGATGTACTGGTGCTGGATCTGGAAACATCAGGACCGGCCGAAGTCGAGCGTTTGCATCACGAATTCCCCCACCTGTGCATCGTGGGCACACACCGGCTGGCGGATGACGAAATATGGACGGAGGCGCTGAATCGTGGCGCATCCGATATTTGCGAGCCGCGCCAGAAGGATGTGGTGCGCTCCGTGTTGCACTCCGTGTCGCACGGCCTCGGGCACCATGCAGCAGCGTGATCGCAGGTGTCAGGTGTCAGGTCTCGGGAAAAGCAAAATCAAAGAGCTTCTGTAAGACCTGCCACCTGCCTTTCCCCGCTTGTTATACTGCGATGCCATGCTGAATCAAATTCTGCAGGAGGGACGGGAAGCCGCCGACGCTGCGCTCGAGCGACTTTTGCCCCCGGCCAGCCAGCATCCAACCTCCATTCATCAGGCCATGCGGCACAGCGTGTTTGCGGGCGGGAAGCGGTTGCGGCCCATCCTCTGCATGGAAGCGGGGCGCATGATCGAGGAGGCGACATCGCGCGCCAGTTCGCACGCTGATTCGGATGCCGGCTCGTTGCCCCCTGGTATCGAAGACGTGGGCGCGGCACTGGAAATGCTTCACACCTATTCCCTGATCCACGACGATCTACCCGCGCTGGATAACGATGACCTGCGGCGCGGGCGTCCCACCTGCCACAAGGCTTTCGGCGAGGCCATCGCCATTCTCGCCGGAGACGCGCTACAGACGCAGGCCTACGAAGTGCTGGCGCAGATCGCATGCCCGGCGGAGGCGCGGGTTGCGATCATTCGTGAAATCGCGCACGCTACCGGCTCCATCGATGGCATGATCGGCGGCCAGGTGGTTGACCTCGAATCCGAGCATAAGAAACCCGATCTCGCCACGCTCGAATACATTCACCGTTCGAAGACTGCGGCGCTCATTACGGCCAGCGTAGTCAGCGGAGGAATGTATGCCGGGGCAACCGCTGCCGATGTTGTCCGCCTGCGAACTTACGGCCAGTCGATCGGCCTGGCGTTCCAGATTGTGGACGACGTGCTTGACCTGACCCAGACCTCTGAGCAACTGGGGAAAACCGCGGGCAAGGATGCGGCAGCCGAGAAGACGACGTACCCGGCGCTGTTCGGAATCGAGGAATCGAACCGAAGGGCCGACGCGCTGGTCGATCAAGCCTGCGGGGAACTGGACGAATACGGGGACGCGGCGTCCAATCTAAAGGACCTAGCTCATTTTCTTGTCGAGCGCAAGAAATAACCTGGGGCTTAGGCTGAGACGCTCGACACAAACCTGGAGCGAAGCGCAGTGGCAACGGACCAGGTGTTCGAGCAGCGACTTCAGCCTCTGCGAGCGCTGAATCGTTTCATCGACCTCTTTGATTTTCCGACGAGCTAATTTCCTCCAGCGAAAGCCAACTGGCGCCCTGTCCCGGAGGCCGCTGAGGAAGAGTTTGATCTCGCTGAGAGTAAAACCCATCCCACTGGCATAGCGGATCAGAAGCACGCGGTGCACGGCATCGCCGGGGTATAGGCGTTGCCCGCTCGTGCGGTCCGGAGGCGCGAGAATGCCTTGTTTTTCATAGTAGCGAATGGCCGAGGCGTTCAAGCCGGTGCGCCTCGCGAGTTCCCCAATCTTCATTTTTTTGCTCCTTTAATGACGGTTCCGCCAAGAAACATCTTGACTTAAAGCTGACTTTAACTTTTAGCATTGGAGATGAAGCATGGCAACTCCGATTCGGAGGAATCACAGTGAACAACCAAAGCAAACAATTGATCACAACGCGGAAACGCAGCCTTCGAGGAGCGACTCTGGCCGTGGTGATGGTGGTGGGGGTGGCGGGGCAAATGCAGACGCAATCCGTACCCGTGACAGTTGAGGAGCAGAGTCAGACCATCACTAGGCCGGACAAATTCCAGTGCAACCGCAACGCGCTCAATCCTACCGAGCGCACACACCACAAGGTCTTGACCGACAAACTCATCGCCAACCGGACCGAGATCGTGGAAACTGCGATCGGTTACGAATTCCAGTTCAGCCCAGCAACCGTCTCGCTGGCGGATCTGGCCGATTGGGTCGCGGTTGAGGGCAAGTGCTGTCAATTCTTCGATTTTCACATCGACTTGGAACGCCGTGGCGGCCTGCTGTGCTTGCGGCTGACAGGAGCAGAGGGGGTCAAACCCTTCATTCGTTCGGAGTTCCGGGTGTCTGCGAAATAACGAGACAGGGAGAGAAACAACTTCGCGCGCGCGATTCCGGCCGTGGCGATTGATCTGATGATCCGTTTCGCTGCGCGTGCAAAATGCAGTCGGCGCATGCCGGCCCTTGAATGTCCGGCCGGTCGGCGTTAGAGTGTTTGTGCTCTCGCGGTCTCCTACCTTCTTATTCCTCACCAGGAACTTGCGCGTAATTGCTGTAGTGTGTGTGCAACTAAAGGCGGTTGTGGGAAACGCACCCCTATATGTGGTGTTTTATTACTTGACCCGTCCCTGTATTCGCCGTTAGAGTTGGTCAAACGCGTGGGTGACGTCCATGGTTCGTGGGACGGCATCGAGCGAAATATGACCAGTGGGAACCTGGAGAGTTAACGGAACGGAGTTGGCCTCCAATTGCCGCGATTTGCAGCGCACTCCAGCCAGCGCCAACCGAGTCTGCTTACGAAGGAGTCACAGTGCTCAAACTCAAGAAGCTGCAAATCCTGGGATTCAAGTCGTTCTGTGATCGCACCGAACTGAAGTTCCACGGCGAAGGAATCGCGGCGATTATCGGGCCGAACGGCTGCGGCAAATCAAATATCGCCGACGCGATTTCCTGGGTGCTGGGGGAACAGTCGGCCAAGTCGCTGCGCGGCTCGCGCATGGAAGACGTGATTTTCTCGGGCACTCGCGATCGCAACCCTACGGGCATGGCGGAAGTGTCTCTGACGCTGATTGATCCCGAGATTTATGCGGGACCCGATACCAACGCGCCTACGGAGATCGAGATTCAAGACGACCTGCCCACAGAAGAAAATTGGGATGAAGCGGAACTCCGCGCGCAAGCCGCCGCGGAAACGGAACGCGCGGTGGAGGAAGCTCAACCGGGCAAAGCTGAAGAAGTGGAGGGCAAGACCGCGTCTGAGGCTCCGGCTGCCGAAGCGCCGGCTAGCGAATCGTCGACCAACGACAGCGCTGTGACCGTGCTGAGTCCACAGGTAGTTCTGAAAATCCGGCGGCGCAAATTCAATCAGCAGCAGCACCACACGGGAGAGATTTCCGTGACGCGCCGCTTGTTTCGCAGTGGCGACAGCGAATACCTGCTGAATGGAAAACTTTGCCGGTTGCGCGACATCCAGGAATTATTCATGGGCACGGGCCTGGGGCCGGAATCGTACGCGCTCATCGAGCAAGGACGCATCGGCCAGATTCTGAGCAGCCGTCCGACGGATCGTCGCGCCATCATTGAAGAGGCGGCGGGGATTACGAAATTCAAAACTAAGAAGCGGCTCGCTGAAGCGCGGCTCGAAGACGCCAAGACGAATCTGAACCGCGTAAACGACATTTTCGAGGAAGTTACGCGGCAGATGAATTCGCTCAAGCGCCAAGCCAGCAAGGCCGAGCGCTACGCCAAGCTACGCGACGAAATGCGCGCCAAGCTGCGGGTGGTGCTGGCCAGCAAGTTCACGCAGATGGATGAGGAAAGAGTGACGCTCGATGGCCAACTCCAGCAACTGGGCGAGGAAATTCGGCAGCAGACCGAGAGCGTGCAGCAAGCGGAAGCGGAGCACTCCGAGCGCACGCAGCGCGGGTACGCGATTGAGACCGAGGCGCGGCAAAATCGCGAACGGCTCAATCAGATAGCGATCGAAGGCGATCGCGGGAAGGCGCGCATACGAACCAACGAAGAGCATTGCGCAGAGCTGATGGTGCGCACGGCGTCGGCAGAAATGGAACGGGCGCAGGCGCAAGCTCGCCTGACGGCGCTCGAGGAAGAACGCGACGGGCACCGGCAGACGCTCGACTCGGCGGCCGCCGAACTGTTAGCGGCGCAGCAAGAACTCGCACTCAGCCAGCAGGAAACAGCCAGTACCGCCATGAACCTAGCGACGCTCGAGCAGGAGCAGGAAGCGCACCGCGCGGCGATTCTGCAGGCCGTTGGGGGAGCATCCAACCTGCGCAACCAGCTCACGCAATCTGAGGAGCGACTGGCGGGGATCGGCCGCGAAGAACAGCGTCTGCGAGCCGAGATCGCAACGGCCTCGTCGCAATCGGAGAACTTCGGCGGACAACGCGGGCAGATTGCTTTGGAGTTCGAAAGCGTTTCGCAGCGAGCGAACGGCCTGGCAACGGAGACCGCCAGCCTGCGCCAGAACATCGACACGAAACGCTCAGCCGAAAATGACGCCAAGAAACATCTCGATTCGCTCCGCTCCGAATACGCGACGGCGCTCGGCAAGAAGGGATCACTCGAAGCGGTGATTGCCGAGCACGGTTATTCCACTGAATCAGTGCGGCGGCTTTTTCAATCTGGCGCCATGCGGGGAGGGAATACTCCTGCTGGCGTGCTGGCTGATTTTCTCGAAGTCGAGCCGCGGTACGAGCGCGTGGTGGAGGACTTTCTGCGCGACGAACTGAATTTTGTCGTGGTGAAGTCGTGGGACGCGGCCGACGAAGGGCTGCGCCTGCTGCGCTCCGATGTCGATGGGCGCGCCACGTTCCTGGTGCATCCGGAGGATTCCCAGGCGAGGTTCTCGTTTGTTGCGGATGAAAGCCATCATTACTCCCCGCTCAATGACACGGTTCTGCCCCTGAAGAATTCGATTCGCGTGTTGAACGGATTTGGCAAGTCGCTCGAAGTGATTCTGCCGAAGCTGGGGAATGGCTACATCGTGCCCGATCCTGCGGTCGCGCGCGAACTGGCGCTCTCCAGTCCTGATGCGTTCTTTCTCGCGCAAACCGGAGAATGCTTTCACAACGTGACCGTAACCGGCGGCAAGCAGCGCAGCGAAGGACCACTTTCCATGAAACGCGAGTTGCGCGATGTGCTGCGCCTGCTCGAGGAGTTGGAACGGGCTCTGCGCGAGAAGGAAATGCTTGCGCTCACTTTGGGGCGCGAGATCAAGGAGCATACTTCCCTGCTCGACCGGCTCGAAGAAGAGAAGCGCGAAGCCGAGAAGCAAGCGATGACATCCGGGCATTTACTCAAGCAATTGGAAAGCGAAATGACGCGGGTGCGCGACCGGATTACCGTCAGCGAAAGCGAACTACAACGTCTGGCGGCCGAGCGGCAGGAACAGGAAGGACTGATCGCGTCGCGGCAAGCGGAACTCACGACAATCGAGCGAGCGCGGGCGCATTTCGAAATGCTGCTGGCAGCGGGGCAAGACCGCCTGGCCGCTCTGCGTAACCAGCGAGACGCGGCGGCGGAAACGACCTCGCAGCGGGCGGCTCGCGTGGCCACGCTTGAAGAACGGCACCGTTCGGCGACGACGCTACTTCAGCGCATCGAAGCGCTGGTCGCCGAGATGCGCGAGCGGGCTGGCGCCTTGCAAACTCAAATGGAATCGGCAAGCGCCGAAATCGTGCAACGACAGAATGAAAACGTGCAACTGGCCGCGCAACTCGTCGAGTTCGACGACGAACGCAATGCTGGAGAAGCACGGGAAGGCCTGTTGCAACTCGAGTCGGAGCAGGTGCGGGCACGGCTAGTCGAAATTGACGAGCTTCTGCGCGGTACGCGTCAGCGGCTTGATCTTGCTCGCGACCGCCGTGGTGAACTGTCGGCGACGGCGGCCAAACTGCAATCGGACTTGCAACATCTGGCCGATACTTGCCTCAACGAACTCGGCATCGAGCGGCCAGCGCTGATGGCCGACACTACGATCGCCATGGTGATCGGCGATGAACTCGCGGCTGAAGATCAGGCGTATCGTGAGATGCGCGCCCGCCTTGACGGCATGGGCCCGGTCAACATGATGGCGCTCGAAGAGTACAAAGAAACGGCGGAGCGCCACGAGTTTCTCTCCACGCAGAGAAAAGACCTGCTCGATGCGATCGCGGACACCGCCGCTACGATTCGCGAGATCGATGTAGTCTCGCGCCAGAAATTTGAGGAAGCGTTCAACCGGATTAACGAGAACTTCCAGGCCACGTTCCGCAAGCTGTTTGGCGGAGGCCACGGCTTCATGCGGCTCACGGATCTCGAAAACAGCGCGGAGAGCGGGATTGACGTGGTGGCATCGCCTCCGGGAAAGAAACTGCAGAATGTGTTGCTGCTTTCCGGCGGCGAAAAGGCGCTCACCGCGCTGGCGCTGCTGGTTGGCATCTTTCAGTACACGCCGAGTCCGTTCTGCATTCTTGACGAGGTCGACGCGCCGCTCGACGAGGCCAACATTGCGCGCTTCACCGATCTGGTGCGCGAAATGAGCGTGCAGACGCAGTTCATCCTGATCACGCACAGCAAGCGGACCATGAGCATCGCGCCTGTGCTCTATGGCGTGACCATGCAGGAACCGGGGGTTTCGAAGCTGGTGTCGGTGCGGTTCGGGGCGGCGTGACCTTATGCCTAAGCCGGAAAAAGAAATTAGCGAATTGAGCGACCTAGAACGGTGGCAAATTGAAGAAATCAAGAAGAGCCTAGAAGAGGCCGATCGGGGGGAGTTTGCTAGCGACGAGGAAGTCGAGGAGGTGCTGAAACGCTGGATGCCTTGGCGCACCAAGGGCGATTCCTCAAAAAAAGGAAAAGCGGGAAGGTAAATGCGTCAGTCTGATTGCGACGGGGGTTCAACAGGGCATGGAACTTCTTAGCCACGTTCTAGGCCGCTTCGAGCGCAACAAGTGAAGCTCTCCTGTTGTGCGGTCTTTCGTGAGGCCTGGGGGATTTCTTCGGATCCCACTCACTGTCTCAGCGTGTTTTGCGTCGCCTAGGTACTTCGTGGCGATTTCAGCGTCCGGCAACTGGTTAAGGAGAATTTCCCGAAGGACGTCGATTATCATCTTTTCGCTTAGTTCTTTTCGCAAGGGCATTTGTTCTCCTTCCCTATCTGGCCTGCTCTCCCATTCCTTTCAGGATAAGCCTTTTGTCAATCCGTTTTAAAAACGTTGACAGATTGGCAGCTTTTTTGCTTTCTCCAACCACAAACCGTCTGTCTTTTTTTCCAGAGGCTTCCTCAGTTTTTCCACATTGCAATGTCTTGAAAACGAGCGCTGGACAAGGCTTTTAGCTTAAACTGAAAGTGTCAACACTTTTCGATGGAACGGCGGAGAGCGCAACTTGGCGCTTGTGATTGAAATCGTTGACAAATTTCCCACGACAGCTAGAATACGCAAAGTTTCTTACCGGTGAATTGAGCGATGAGCCCCCAAATTTTAGATCCTGTTCTGCTGCGGACCGACTACCCGGAATTGAAGTTGCACGCCAGCGGCAAGGTGCGCGACGTGTACGATCTCGACGGCGATCACTTGCTGTTCGTAGCCACCGACCGCATCTCGGCGTTCGATTATGTGCTGGCGACTGGCATTCCGCACAAGGGGCGGGTGCTGACGCAGATTTCGCTATTCTGGTTCGACTTCCTCAAGGATGTGGTTCCGAATCATTTTGTCACCGCCGATGTAAGCCTCTATCCCGCAGCGATTCGCAAGTACGCGGATGAACTACGCGGCCGCTCCATGATGGTGATGCGGGCGGAGATGTTTCCCGTCGAGTGCGTGGCGCGCGGCTACCTTTCCGGCTCCGGGTGGAAGGAATACAAGGCGACGGGCTCGGTCTGCGGCGTCAAGCTTCCCGCGGGATTAAAAGAATCCGACAAGTTGCCGGAGCCGCTGTTCACGCCCGCGACCAAAGCTACGACCGGACACGACATCAATATTTCATTCGAGGAAATGTGCAAACTGGTCGATCCTGAGTTGAGCCGCCGGCTTCGCGACCTCACGCTGCAGATTTACAAGAAAGCGGCGGATTACGCGCTGCAGCGCGGCATTATCATTGCCGATACTAAGTTTGAATTTGGACAGACCGCCAAGGGCATTACGCTGGCGGACGAAGTTCTTACCCCGGATTCCTCGCGCTTCTGGCCGGCCGACAGTTACCAACCGGGCAAGGCGCAGGACTCCTACGATAAGCAGTATGTACGGGATTACCTCGAAGAAATTCGCTGGAACAAACAACCGCCGGCGCCAGCCCTCCCCCAAGAAGTGGCGCTACGGACGAGCGAAAAGTACCTCGGGGCATACCGTCAGTTGACGGGACGCGAGTTGGAAATTTAGGCCGCGAGCGCTGGTGTCACTGCATTCGATCACGGAATTCGGCGCAACGAAATCGGATCGCTGAACTTCGAATCGTTGAAATCCGGATCATTGAAATTCGGATCGCTGAATTTCGGATCATTGAAACCATGGGCATTGCGGACTGGATCATCCTCGGCTTTCTGGCATTTTCCGTGACTGCGGCAGCCCTTGAGGGCTTCTTCTATGAAGCCTTCAAGCTGGCTGGTCTGGTGGTGGGATACCTGCTGGCTGCCTGGCAGTATCATCGCCTGGCGGATTGGTTCGCGCCGCATTTGAAATCGCCGTGGCTGGGCGAGATCGCTGGCTTCCTGATCATTTTTTTCGCGGTCCTGATCGTTGCCGGCGTGGCCGGAGGAATCGCGCGCTGGGCCATGAAGAAAGCCGGCCTGAGCACGATCGATCGGGTTCTGGGCGCGGTGCTGGGATTGCTGCGAGGCACGCTGGTAGTGGCCATCGTGCTGACGGCCATGGCCGCTTTTGCACCGGCGGTGAAGTGGCTGGAAGGATCGGAATTGGCTCCATATTTTCTGGTAGGCGGAAGGGCAGCGATCTGGCTCGCACCGTCGGATTTGCGCCACCGCTTCTACCAGGGCTTGGATTACATGCGGCAGCATTCGGCGACGGATAGGGGTCAGACGCAGGTTTCCGGGTCAGCGAAATAGTGGTTGGTTGTCAGTGGAGGAGTTCAGGTTATAAGCGTGCGGAAACGAGGCGGCAGGTGAAGGATCAACTGGAAGCACTCATTCTTCAAATGTACAAAAGCAATATTCTCTACTCGGAAGCGGTCCGGGAATTCAAGAAGCGCTTCATCATTACGGTGCTCGAAGAAAACCGCGGCAATCAGTGCAAGGCGGCGCGGCAACTCGGTATGCACCGGAACACGCTGAGCCGCACCATGCAGGAACTGAAGATCGATGTTCGTCCGCTGCGCGCGGGCGCGAAACGTCCACCGCGGAGCGCGCGTCCGGTTGCGCTGGAAAGAAAACAGGTGCGGTGAAAGCGCGGCTGTTGGCTTATAGCTTTTGGCTCTTCGCTAAGGGCCACATCCCAGACATTAGATAACACAGAAAAAAGAAGACGGTCCCGCTTGGGACCGTCTTGTCTTCTGCACCTAGATCTTGCTAGTGCCCCGTTTTTCGTGAGACCTGCCTGAGACCTGCCTCAGTGTGCGGCGGGCTTCTTGTGCACGGGCGGCTTTGGCGCCGATTTCACCAGCAAGGCACCTTCGTTCATCGTCATCACGAAAGGCTTCGCCACATAGGAGACAGGCGTTCCTTCGAACTGGAAGTCCGTACCTTCTTTGGGCATCTGCTTTGCTGGGATCACGGCGGTCATGGTCAAGTCGATGTCGAAGCGCTTGGCATCGATATCGTCGGAACTGCCGGCCAGTTTCAGTTCGGTCGGGGCATCGACACTTTTGCCTTTGACATCGATTTTGCTGGGAGGCTCGATGCTGATGACTTGGGCGGCCATCTGCAACGGCTTGCCCTTCAGCGTGCTCCACACTTTATCGGCGTCTTCAGGGGTGCCTTCGGAGAGCACGAGTTCCCATTCCGCGAAGCTCATCTCCTCAACCTTCTTGCTCTTTACCAAGGCTGCCGCCTGCTCGGCGGGAGTCGGGGGGACGTATTGTTTGATGGCGAAGTTGTCCGGCGGTTTGGTTGCGGTCGCGGCCAGCGCCAGCACATCGGTCCAGCCTTCATCGCTGCCGTGGAACTTCGCGTATTTGCTCTTGCCGAACTGGGCGATTTTGGCCTTGCCGGCCGCTTCGGTCTGCAAATTCGAAGCGCGCGCGACATAGAAAAGACCTTCCACATCTTTCTCAGACGGTCCCGGCGCGAGGTCAGCGAGTGCCAGATAATAGACTTCGGTCAGGTTGGTCGGATCCGCTTCTACCGCGGACTTCAGAAATTGTTCGGCCTTGCCGTAGTCCTTGGCCGCATACGCGGCCATGCCGGCGGCGTTGTTGAAGATTGCGGTCGTCTGCGTTTTCAGCTTGTCCCAATCGGCGGCCGGAGTGTCAGCGGGCTTGACCGCGGTCGTCCAGCACTGCAAGCCTTTTTCCGCCGACTGGCCGGCTTCGGCTAAGGTCTGTTGCGCGTTGGGGCCGGTCGCCGAGGCTTGCTTGGAATACGTGACCAAGGCGAGCGCCCGGATGTTGCAGGGATTCACTTGCAAAAGTTTCTGCGCCGTTTCGAGCATCTTGGGCTGGTTGCCAGCTTTCTGGTAGGCGACCATCAAAAGCTCCAGCGCTTCTTCTTTAAATAGGCTGTTGGGATATTGGGCAAGAAAGGCTTCAAACCCGCTGATCTGGGCTGCCGGGTCGGACTGGCCCGCAGCGCCCACATAGGCATTGTATTCGGCTGGGTCTTTGATCTCTTTTTTCGGGGCAGGAGCCGCGGCGGGCGCGGCGTTCTGCTGCGGCGCAGCCGCCGGGGCGGGCGCAGCAGCGGTTTGAGCGACGGCGGTAACGGCGGCTACCAGCATCATCGCGAGAACAATCTTCTTCATTTCCTGTGGCTCCTTAACTCTTCGGGGAAGCTGGAGTATACATCTTGCCCGATGCAATGTCGTACTGGTGTCGGGCGGGCACGGGTCCGGCTTGCAACCATGAAGCGATTCCTTGCTGCATGGTCCCGAAACTCATGGGCCGTCGAACGATAAGACACGGCTTAACATAATTCCGGTGAGCGGATTATAAGGATGTAATTCCGCTATGGCAAGCATGTTGCACTGGCCGCGCCCCTTTCGAGGTTGGATGCGGAAGAACACAGCTAAGTATAGTTCCCTAAGCGAATGCACAACTCCGCCCCTGCAAAATACAATAAGGCAACCGGAGGAGCCTGGCATTGACGAAGACCGAATCATCGCGGGAACGTCCCCTGACCGGCCAAGTCGCCGTCATCACGGGCGCCGGACGCGGCATTGGCGAAGCCGTGGCGCTCACCCTGGCCGCACTGGGCGCACACACCGTTTTGTGTGGGCGCTCGCGCGACGCGCTCGAACAGACTTCTGCCGCCATCCACTCGGCCATTCCGGCGGCACCAGCCCTGCGGAAGAATAGGGCTGAGTGTACGTTGGTTGAATGTGACATTACCGATTTGCGTTCTGTGGAAGCGCTGGCGGGGCAGGTCGAGCGCAGCTTTCAACGCGTCGACATCCTGGTGAACAATGCCGGTATCAGCGGCGTGGGAGGGCCACTTCATCGGCTGGCGCCCGGGGATTGGGACAACATTCTGAACACCAACCTGCGCGGCGCGTACTACTGCATTCGCAGCTTTGCACCGCTGATGATCGAGGCGGGTAGCGGACACATCATCAACATTTCGTCGTTGGCGGGCAAAAACGCACTGCCCAACGGGGCCGCGTACGCCGCCTCGAAGTGGGGACTGAATGGATTGAGCTATTCGGTGGCTGAAGAGTTGCGCGCGCATAACATTCGCGTGTCGGTGATCTGCCCGGGATCGGTGGATACGGACTTCAGCCCGCACCCGGGGAAAAATGCCAAGAAGATGCTGCAGGCTTCGGACGTGGCGCACGTTGTTGCCATGCTGGTTACGCAGACGCCGCAATCGTTTGCCAGCGAAGTTCTGCTGCGGCCGACGCAGAAACCGTGACAGCAGATCCCGGCTCTCAGATCCCGGCTCTCAGCTCGCAGTTGACCCTCTTGGGGGCGCTCTACGGAAGTTGAAAGACTCTCGCGATTTGGCGCAGGCACGTTGGGTGAGCAGACATCGCCTTGGCTGAGAACTGAAGGCTGACGGCTGAGAGCTTGACTTCAGTCTTTGAAAAGATTGTCGAAGGCGGCGCGCGCATCATTGGGACGCTGCGCGGCTTTGCTGGAGGTTTCCTTCTCGACCATTACGCGGATGGAATAGAAGGCGCAGTCGTTGCGCTTGTCTTTGGGAGAGATGCGGGCGGGGATGGGCTGATTGCATTCGAAGCGGCTGGAGGGATCAAAGTGCTCGCACTGTTTGCAGGCGTGCAGATCGAAGCCGCACTTGGGGCATTGGCCGAGGGGAGTGGTGAGGTTCTGGAGCAACGCACCGCATTCCGCACAGCGCGAGACAGTGCGCGTTCCCGGCATGTTGATGGGACGCGGGCCGAAAGTATTTTCTCGCTTTGGACCTGGGGCCGACGGTTTCTCGAATTCTTTTTTCGCGCCCGCACCGGAATCCTGGTATCCGCGCTGGCGATACTTGCGGTCGGACAAAAGCACCTCCTGGAGAAGTTTAGGGAGTTCGCTCATTGTCCGCTTTTGGGGCTCAGGGCACAAGGGCTTCTTTGGAGCGGATTCGGCTGCGGCCACTGCTCTGGGGATGCGCGGGCCGGACGCCGGCACGACAGCCGCCGAGGACCGCGGCGCTATAGGATCACATCGGAGCAACCTTCTGACGGAATACTTCGTCGAAGAGATGGCTTGTGAACGCGGTGCAGTGAATTGTGTTTCATATATCCGGGTGCTAACATCCGAGAGAGAAACAGATTGAGTTGAGGAGGCAGTTATGGCAGAAGGTGAAGGCAACGGCTTTTTGTGGTTCCTGGCAGGGCTTGGAGTGGGAGCGGTGGTTGGGGTGCTGTATGCGCCGCGCTCTGGCGACGAAATGCGGGATGTGATTCGCTCCAAGGCGCAGGAAGGCAGCGAGCGGGCGCGGCAACAGGCTCGCCGGGCGCGTGAACAGGCTAGCGACTGGGTCGATCGCGGCGCAGATGTGATCAACCAGCAGAAGGAGCGGTTCCGCTCTGCTTACGAAGCTGGGCGACAGGCGTATAGCGAGACGACCGCTACCGGGAGCGAGACGCCTAAGAATATCTAGCGAAGATTTGTGAAGATCCCACTCATTCGCAAAAACCCGCGAATGAGTGGGGCACCCGCAGGAGCAGCTATGGATGATAACCTCCTAAGAATTTTTATTGCGGTAACTACGTTCGCGGTGGTGGTGCAGGCGGGAATTCTTGTGGGCCTTTACCTTGCCGTACGCAAGAGCACGGCGAGGATGGAGGCTCTGGCCACCGAAGTTAGCGCCAAAGCACTGCCCACAATGGATACCGTTCAGAACATGCTGGTGGAACTGCGCCCGAAGATCGATGTGCTCACGACTAACGTTTCGGAGTCGAGCACCCTGGTGCGGAATCAACTGGAGCGCATTGATGCCACGCTTACCGACGCGCTCGACCGGACGCGACTGCAGGTGATCCGCGCCGATGAATTGCTGAACCGCACCATGGATAAAGTTGAAGAGACCAGCGAGATTGTGCACAAAACCGTGGTCTCTCCGTTGCGACAGGTGAACGGGTTGATGGCCGCGATCAGCACCGGCGTCGAAGTGTTTCTTGGCCAGAAGAAGCGGCATCCGAAGAACGGCGCGGGCGTGCCGCAGGACGAGATGTTTATCTAGAATTGCTGTGTGAGGACGGGGCTTTGCCCCGTCCTAGCGGGGCAGAGCCCCGCTACCACACGATTTCTTATTCGTCGTTTTTCATTCTTCCCCGCCTCCTTGCACCCTTTCACTTCTTGCGTCGGGCACGAAGATCGAGTGGATGTTTTGTTCCGCGGCTAGCTTTTGGAAGGTGGGGATATCCGCGTTTTTTACTTGATCCCAGTTGGCTAGTAATTCTTCGGTCTGCTTTTTCAGCTTGTCGAATTCCTGGTACTCGGATGCGGTGGGAGCCGCGTCGGCGAAACCCGCGACTGCCATGGAAAGAAATGCCAGCTTGGCATCGATTCCGGGGGCGTAGGCGAGAGAATCTTCGCTGGCGTTGATTTTGAAATTGATCAGCGGATCGCGAACTGCGATCAGCTTGGCGTCTAGCTTCGCGGCGCCATCGAACAGGGCTTTCGTGGAATCGCCTGCGACGAGGCGCTTCTTCAGTCCGGTTATTTGCTCGCGCACGTCCTGGATCTGATTTACGGCTTCGTGGACGCGATTCAACTGCCCGCGCACTTCCATCTCCAGTTTGAACTGCTTTTCGAGATCGCTTTGCGAGGTAGTGACCCGGGGATCAATTTTCAGCTCGAAGGGCGCGGTTACACTTTTGCCATTCGCGGTTAGCCGGACCTGATAGTTGCCGGGCAGGGCCAGTGGGCCTTTGGCGCCTTCGTTGTATTCCCAGAGAAAATAGCCGGGAACGCGGTTGGCCTCTTCGTAATGCAGATCCCACACGAAACGATTCAGGCCTTCTTCCGGCTTGATTTGCTTCTCTGGTTTTTTGTCGTCGGGATCCAGCGGCTCATCCAGCGGCTCGTTTTTTGTGCTGGAGAATTTGCGGATTACGCTGCCTGACGCGTCGAGGATTTCTATCTTTACTTCCTGCTCTGGCTTGGGCGCTTGCTTCAGGTAGTAATAAATCACGGCTCCGTTGGGCGGATTCTTTCCTACGAACAAGAAGTGGGATGGACCCTCGCCGCTATGCACGCGATAGGCGGTGGCGGGGCGGTAGAGATGCATGTCTTCCTTCGCAATGGAATCGGCGAACTCGCGTAGCGGGGATAGGTCGTCGAGAATCCAAAAGGATCTTCCGTGCGTCGCCAGGACGAGATCGTCGTTCTTGACTGCCAGATCGTGGATGGGCGTGATTGGGAGGTTGATTTGCAGCGAGCGCCAGTGGGCTCCGTCGTCGAAGGAAACGAAGACGCCGCGCTCGGTGCCAGCGTAGAGCAAACCTTTTTTCTTTGGATCTTCTCTTACAGCGCGCACGAAGGACCCCTCGGGAATGCCGGTGGTGATGCGGGTCCAGGTGGCTCCGTAGTCGCTGGTTTTGTAGATGTACGGGTCTAGATCGTCGAACTGATGGCGATCGACGGCTACGTAGGCGGCGCCAGCATCGTGCGGAGAAGCTTCGATCAGGCTGATGCGGCTCCATTCGGGTAGGTCTTTTGGCGTGACGTTGGTCCAATGCTTGCCTTCATCGCGGGTGATCTGGATGAGTCCATCATCGGTGCCGGCCCAGATCAAGCCTTTCGACAGGGGCGATGGAGCTATTGAAAAAACGGTGTCGTAATATTCGGTGCCAGTATCGTCGACCGTGACCGGGCCTCCGGATGGCTGCTGCTTCGATTTGTCGTTGCGCGTCAGGTCGTCGCTGATCGCTTCCCAGTGCGTGCCACCGTCGGTGGTTTTGAAAACGCGCTCGCCTCCGTAATAAATCGTGTCTGGGTCTTGCGGCGAGATGACTATGGGCGCGGTCCACTGAAAACGGTGCTCTAGCTGGGCTGCGCCTCTGGCATCGCTGAGTTCGGGCCATACGGCGATGTCCTTGACCTGGTTGGTGCGGTGATCGAAACGAGTGATGTTGCCCTGATAGTCGCCGGCGTAGACGATGTTCGGGTCGCGCGGATCGGGCGCTATGTAGCCAGCTTCGCCGCCCCCTACTGTGTACCAATTGTCGCGGCCGATAGCGCCGTCGTCGCTGCGGCTGGCTATGGCGACGGTGGAGTTATCCTGCTGCGATCCGTACACGTAGTATGGCGTTCTGGTGTCGGTGATGACGTGGTAGAACTGCGCGGTGGGTTGGTTGTCTTCGCGGCTCCAAGATTTGCCGCCGTCGAGGGTGACGGTGACTCCTCCGTCGTTTGAGGCGATCATTCTTTTTGTATTTTTGGGATCGATCCAGAGGCCGTGATTGTCGCCGTGCGGGACTTTTACTTTATTGAAGTTGCGGCCACCGTCGGTGGACTTGAAGAACTCGACATCGGCCACGTAGACGGTGTTTGCATCCTGCGGATCGGCGATCACGTGCATGTAGTACCAGGCACGCTGCAGGAGCGAGTGACTGCCGTTTACCAGATCCCAACTGTCGCCGCCGTCATCGGAGCGATAGAATCCGCCACCTTCTTTCGCTTCAACAATAGCGTAGACGCGCTCGGAGTTTGCCGCTACAGCCAGGCCTATGCGTCCATAAGGACCTTTGGGAAGGCCGTGCTCTTCCAGTTTCTTCCAGGTGGCGCCGGCGTCCGTGGAACGGTAGATGCCGCTGCCCGGGCCTCCGCTGGAAAGCGACCAGGGAGTACGCCTGGCTTCCCAGAGAGAGGCAAAGAGGATACTGGGATTCTGCGGATCGAAGGCGACGTCGATGGCTCCGGTGTTTTCGTCTTTGTAGAGAACCTTGTCCCAAGTTTTGCCGCCGTCGGTGGTGCGGAAAACGCCTCGCTCTTGGTTGGGACCGAAGGGGTGACCTAGCGCGGCTACGAAAACAATATCCGGATTGCGCGGATTCACAATCACTTTGCCGATGGCGCGCGAACCTTTCAGGCCGACACTTTTCCAGGATTTTCCGGCGTCCACCGACTTCCAGACGCCGTCGCCTTGCGAAATGTTGCCGCGGATGCAGGCTTCTCCGGTGCCCACATAGACTACGTTGGGATCGGAGGCAGCTACAGCGATACTGCCGATCGATGGGGCTCCATCTTTATCGAAAATCGGGGACCAGGTGTTGGCGCCGTCGGTGGATTTCCAGACGCCGCCGCCAGTGGCTCCGAAGTAGTAAGTGGTGGGGTCGCCGGGAATTCCGGCGGCGGTAAGCGAACGGCCTCCGCGAAACGGGCCGATGGAACGGTACTTCATGCCCTTGAAGAGCGGATCGCCTTCGTCTTTTTCTTCTTTGTCTTTTTCTTTTTCATTGGTTGAAGAGGTGGATTCGGCGGAGGTGTCTTTTTGCGCGGAATCCAGTTTGCGATTGCGCTCTTTTTGCTGGGAAAAAGTCAGGATTGCGGAAAACAGGACAAAACACGCGAGCACAACCATGTGCATACGCACTTTTTCAATCATCAATTTAACGACCCCGAGGAAAGGATTTGCTGTAGTTCATGGTAATGCCTCGGGCGGGGACGGCACAAACCGCCGAAAACAGATTCACCACCAAGGGCACAAAGGAGCACGAAGGAAACCTCGCAGGATTTACATCTTTAGTGCGCTGCCGGGCGGATGTCCATATTTAAAGCGAGTACCCGCTTAGTCAACAGAACTGGAACGAAAGCTTGCTGGATTTGTGTCTCGGCCACCTAGAATGTTTCAAACATTTCTCTATCTTCTTGTTTGAAACGGAATTGGCTGAGCATGCAACGAGAGTTCACATCCAACGACGTGATTGCGCTGACCGGAATCAGCGCTCGTCAATTGCAATGGTGGGACGAGCGCGGCATTGTGGCGCCTGCTCGCAAGGGACATCGGCGGATTTACAGCTGGGACGAACTGGTTACGGTGGCGGTCATCTGTCAGTTGCGGCGGCGCGGGTTCTCGTTACAACGGATGCGCAAGGTGATTCGGTTTCTGCAACAGGAATTTGGCACCAGCCTGGCGGCTACGGTGCGGGCGTCTTCGGAATATCACCTGCTTACCGATGGCACTCATCTTTATCTGCGGACTTCAGCACAACAGGTGGTGGACCTGTTAAAGAACGCGCGGCAGCCAATGTTCGACATATGCCTGAGCGACGAAGTGCGGCGGGTGCGAGGAGAGATTCAGGCGCGGAAGAAGACGGCGGCTTCGGAACGGGTTCGGTTTTTGCGGCGGCGGCGAAGCGCGTAGGTTCGCAGAGTGGGTGGGGTCAGAAGTTGATCGGGTCAATCGGCCGTAAACGGAAAGCGGGGGAGGCATGATGATCGGTGAATTGAGCATTATCAACGAGTGGATTCCCGAACAGATGGAACCCGGCACCGTGTTCGTGCTGGAGAATGCGGGGGAAGTGGGGGAGAAAGAGGATCCGTATTGGGCGGTGCTCTCCTGCCCTTCGTGCGGCACGTTGGGACTGATCACGCGGCGGCAGATGGCGGGATTGTTGCCGACCATTTGCGGGTCGTCGCAGTGCTCAGCGCAGTTCTTTATTAAAGATGAGGAGATAACGCCGCGGAAGCCGTTCTAGCGGTATAGAGACAGCCCGATGCTGCTTGGGCCATAAATCAATCCCCGCTAATTGGCGCATAAGCCGTGCGTGCGCGCGTGTAGCCTCTCCTTCCACGTACCCTCAAGATGGATCACGTCCGCAGCGTCCATGTCAGGCGAGACGCGCTGAAGGATAGAGAATCGGAAGTTCCTCGGATCGCGTTCTTTGAGCAGGGCGTTGTCGCCATGCCCTGAGGCAGCATACTCAAGCCAGCGGCCCAGCAAGTTCTCCTCACCGTAGGCTGAGCCGACGTAACCTTTCCTATCGGTGCAATCGAAGATGTAGTACACTCCCCGCCACTCGCGAAGCTTGGCTCTCCAGCGCTCCGGCATCGCCCGAAGTTCCTCCCAACCAAGCTCTATTTCGTTCCATTTCGGCATCGCGCCGTCGAATTGGCTTTCTTCGAGGATGGCGTGGACAGCCATTTCGTTGCGATACGCCCACCGCCACCACGAACGCTCCGGAGGTGGCCACACCACGATGAGTTTCCCTTTCCACGACGAGTACACGTCCATCAATAAAAGATTGAACCACAAACAGTTCGGCCGGGAATCCTCCAAGCCTGCCATGCCGAGTCTTTTGAGTTCGACATTGGCCGGAACAGTCCAGTATTGTTCGTAGCTGAGCCGTGACGATCCTGCAATCGAATATAGGCCAACGAACGAAGCCGTGCCTGGTGCGAGACCGATGAACGAGGCGACATAGCGCGCTTTGCCATCGGCCATCACCTTCTCAAGCGTCGCTCCCTGGCTCTGCTGATAAGCATTGAACAGTTCTTGCTTCTCTGCGGCCAGCCACGGTAACACTTTCTTGAGCTGTGGCTCCCTTGGTGAATGCCGGAATACAAGAACTTGTTCGGGCTCGATGGTCTTGGCACGCAGAAGATCATTTAGGTCCATGTAGCACCTCGATTAGGAGACCTAGCGGGATAGGCAAAGCTGAATAACTTCGCGCACTCTTTTCATAAGAGTATCGAGGTTCTTCGCCTGGGTATGGCAGCCTCGCAGAGCGGGGACGATCGCCACGAAATAATCATCTTCGTCTCGTTCGATAACAACCCTAAATTTTCGCTGCGCCTTCACGTGCCGATTCTAGGAGGATGAGGAAAACCTAGAACCGTGAATGTGGTGGAATCCCACGTCTCAAACTCGAGACGTGGGGCACCCTGGGTTCTATCACTTCTACAGCGAGATTTGCGGCGCCGACAACTTCACCGGCACCTGCTCTACGATCTCTATATCGAAGCCTTCCAGCGCGGCTACTCTTCTGGGATGGTTGGTCAGGATGCGGATGCGCTTCAGATTCAGGTCAGAGAGAATCTGCGCTCCCAGGCCTATTTCCCGGTGGGTTTTGCGCTCGCTTTCTGGCAGCGACGGGAGACGACGATCGCGATGGAAGGTTAGGAATGACTGATCGCCTATTCTTTCTGCTGTGAAACCTTTGGAGGTTTGGTGCAGGTAAATCAATGCGCCTCTTCCCTCCTCGGCAATCATTTTTAGAGAAGCTTCGAGGGTTTGATGGCAATCGCAGCCGGTGGCTCCAAAAACATCGCCCAAGAGGCAGTGCGCGTGCATGCGAACCAGAACGGGGGCGGCGGAGTCGTTGATGTTGCCGCGAATTAGGGCCATGTGGGAAGCGCCGCCATCTACTTCGCTTTCGTAGGCGATGACGCGGAAGTCTCCGTACCTGGTTCCGACCAGCGCTTCGCCTACACGATGTACGTAGCGTTCGTGCTGCATGCGGTAGCGGATCAATTCGGCTACCGTGAGCATTTTCATTTCGTGCGCGCGGCAGAAAGTGATGAGGTCTGGGACGCGCGCCATGGTGCCGTCGTCCTTCATGATTTCGCAGATGACGCCGGCTGGGATCATGCCGGCCAGGCGGGCCAGATCGACGGAGGCCTCGGTTTGGCCGGCGCGGACCAGGACTCCACCTTTGCGGGCTCGCAGCGGGAACATGTGGCCGGGGCGGGCTAAGTCGGAGGGGCGCGTCTTCGGGTCGATGGCTACCTTGATGGTGTGGGCGCGATCATGGGCAGAGATTCCGGTGGTCACGCCTTCGCGGGCATCGATGGCCTCGCAAAAAGCGGTGCCGTATTGCGAGGTGTTTTCGCTGCTCATGGGACCCAGGCGGAGGTGATCAAGACGATCTTCGGTCATGGCGAGGCAGACCAGGCCGCGTCCGTACTTGGCCATGAAGTTTATTGCTTCGGGAGTGACCTTTTCCGCGGCGAGGGTGAGATCGCCTTCGTTTTCGCGATCCTCGTCGTCGACCACGATGATCATGCGGCCGGCGCGGATTTCTTCGACTGCGGTGGGGACGTCGGTAAAGGGGGAATTTGGAGTCATGGGCATCACACTGCGTTTAAATTGCGCCGCCTTGAGGGCGACAGTTCGTTCTCAACGCCGCGAAACAGATTCTTCATAGCTCGCACGACCCAGCGCGTTAGTACCGCGATTATGGCTAGGAAGGCGGCTACGATTAGGGCTGCCTCAACCGGGTGCCGAGTTGCCAGCCAGGTTAAGAATACCGCAAGCGTGTCTTCTCCGGCGCTGAGGGTGATGTTTGAAAAGGGCTCAGGGGACGGAGTTACGGCTGCTCGGGCCGCGGTTTTGCCTCCGTGGGCGGCGAGGGCGATGGCTCCTCCGGCTAGAGTTGCCAGCAATTGTTTTCCGAGAGAAAGTTGGGAGGTCGCGCCGAAGGCGATCAGGGCGGCTACGGGGATTCTTACGAAAGTGTGCAGGGCGTTCCAGAACAAATCGAAGGCAGGAATCTTGTCGGCGAAAAACTCGATGGTAAAAAGGACTCCGGAGGCGGCGATCACCCACCAACTGGAAAGCAGATGGAGGCCAGACGGCAAATCGACGAATCCGCCACGGGAGAGCAGTCCCATAGTGGCTACAGTGGCGTAGACGTTCAAGCCCGCGGCGAAACTGACCGCCACGATCAGACCTACGAGTTCCGAACCGCCAAGTTTCATCCCTGCCAGCATATCTGTGGCTCGCCTCCTTGCTGCCTCTCCAGACAGGAAAGGGTCGCCCGCAGGCGACCCTTTGGTAAAACTTAATTTCCCCAGCAGTTACAAAGTGGATTCGATCTCAAAACCCCAAGCTTCCAGCAAGGGCTCGGGAATGTACTTGGAATTTTTGTTCCGCCGGGCCCATTCGCGCAGCCGTGTCGAGCGCAAATACTGGTCGGGGGAGAGTTTATACTCGTGTACAACCTGCTCGAATTCCGTAATTGTGGGAGTGACCGGGCCGATCGGCTCGGGCTTGCCCCAGTTCGGATTTCCGCGTCGCTTTGCCATGAAAAACATACCCTCTTGTGGAATAAGGACTTCTTCTATTTGTTAAGCCACTATTACTAAAGCCGCTACGAGCTTTGATTCCAAGAAGGGCTTAAGGGATTCACCGTCGACAGAAAAGCCCCTGAGGCGGAACCAAGCTCTCTCAACCCTATGGAAACCATTGATAATAATGGGTTTTTCTACGGAAGTCAATAGAAAAATTGGCCTAGGAAGATCATCGTCATATCCCCTTTGGGTACAGGCAGTTGCGGTTTGCAGGGAAGGCTAGACGGTCCTGCTTATTCCTGAAAACTCGCTGATTGCTGAAAACTCGGCTTTTGGTTTGCAGGGCCGTGATTCGAGACGAGCAACCTGGCTAGAACGCCCCCTGATGATTTCGCACCCCCAACCTACAAGCCGGTTGACAGGACCCCGCGAAACGAACCAAAACGGCAAAGGCCGACCCCAGATCGACCCTGCAAGATCGGCCCTAAATGACTGGTGCGAAAGGGGGGACTCGAACCCCCACGGGTTGCCCCGCCAGATCCTAAGTCTGGTGCGTCTGCCAATTCCGCCACTCTCGCATCTCCTTTATAACTTACTAAATATAAATAACTTAAGCTACTATACTGCCGCCGCTTGCATAACCAGTATTTTTCTGGTGGCAGTTTTGGTGGCACTTTGCTTCTTTATTCTCCTTACATTTCGGCCCTTCACAAGTCGGTCCACAGCATCCTGCTGGTGAGCAGGCGCCAGATGGGAATAACGCCACGTCATGGATGGCGTCCGATGACCCAGAAGTTCTCCAACCGTGCGGAGATCCACGCCGGCCATGACGAGTCTAGACGCAAAGGTGTGGCGGTTGCAATGCCATGAATAGTCATGGACACCTGAAGCTTTCAAGGCGGGTTCGAACCGCTCGCGGTGTCCCCGTAACTTCTCGCCATTCTGGTTAAGAAACGCCCAGGGCGAACCCATGTTCCGTTCCTTGGTGTTGTTGGTTCAGAATCCGCAATGCTCCCATGGCAACTACATTCAAGGGGATGTGCCGCGGTTTTCCATTTTTGGTTCGCGTCAGAGTAAGAATGCAACGATCAAAGTCGATCTGTGGCCAGCGTAGCGAGAATTGTTCAGAGGATCTCATTCCCGTTGGACTCTTCTTTTTCAGAAAGCGAGCGGACGCGGCCACCCGGCAGGCTGTTGCCGGGACGCAGGTCAAGTTCCGTTCCCTGCAGCATCCCCTGTCCGCCCTGCGCGG